>JAJAPY010000006.1 GCA_020523885.1 Candidatus Liberimonas magnetica
TTTTAACCCGCCCAGGTCAGCACTTGAGCCGGGTTGAACGCCGTTGACAAGGCATCCTTGAGAAAGCGGCAGCCCGTACTGGTCTGCTATTATGGGGTCAACATTTATCACGTCAACACCCATAAGTTTTTCGCCTGGAAGCAGTTTTGGGCTTGCTTTCGTTGTTGTATCTACTGCAGGCGGATGCGGCACTGTCACGGCGTTAGGGTTTGTGTTAGGAAGAGACGAATGCATTCTCGGGCTTGCTCTTGTTATGGTATTGGGTGCGCCTGAGATGTTCGGGGCCATTGTTTGAGGGGCACCATTTATATTTGTTCTAGGGCTGGCCCTTGTTATGGTATTAGGTGCACCTGCGGTGGGCGTACTGCGGTGGGCGTACCTGTGCAGGCACACCTGTGCCGGGCATACCCGTCACAGGTGCGCCAGTTTGAAATGCAACATTTGTTATATCATTCTGCTGGCCTGATGAGTTAAACAATATAGCACTTGCCGCCCTGTTCCTACCCGCATCATAAGGGCTGAATTCTATCATCTCTAAACCCACGGCAAAAACTACTATACCAAGACACCAGAGTATTACAGCGGAACTGGAACGTTTTGCAAGGTTTGCTCCGATTTGAGCTCCGAAAATCGTTCCGAAACTCATTGCGGCAGCCGGCAAAATTAAAACATTGCCTGACATATAATGAAATATTGAACCGATCAAAGCAGAAATAGCTAAGACAAAATGTGAAGTAGCTGTGGCGATATGGACAGGGAAACCAAAAAAATCAATGAGAACAGGTACATGAAATATACCCCCGCCAACACCCAGAAAACTTGAACAAAAGCCCACAATAACCGAATAGAGGATTGCCCACATTGAATTATACGAATAAACATAAGTTTTTCCGAATGCATCTGTTATTTTAGATACGGTTTTTCTGGGTATTGATTTAGATTCAACTTCCTTTACCCTTAAGAAGGTTAGGTTTTGGTTTTGGTTTTGGTTTTGGTTTTGGTTTTGGTTTTGGTTTTGGTTTTGGTTTTGGTTTTGGTTTTGGTTTTGGTTTTGGTTTTGGTTTTGGTTTTGGTTTTGGTTTTGGTTTTGGTTTTGGTTTTGGTTTTTTTTATTTTTTCTACTTCGAAAAATGTCCATTACCGGCTTTGCTATTGTAAAAAGCGCAATAGTGACAAGGAACACACCAAAGATAACACTGAATATTTTTAAGTTTACAAACTTCGTTAAATAGACTCCGATTATAGCTCCGGGAATTATAGCTAAGGCGAATTTAAACCCGGAAGCATAATCAATTCTTTTTTGCTTTGCATAGTTTATTGAACCGGACAACGCGTTGAAAAAAACCACTACTAAAGATGTGCCTATAGCCTGTTGCGGAGAAACGCTGTAGAAATAAAGCAGCGTGGGAACATGCAGGAATCCTCCTCCCACACCTACATAGGTACCCATAATACCGACAGCAAAACCAAAGAGAAGAAGATTAACCAGCTCAAGGACAATCACATTAAACTCACTTTGTAGTATAAAACGAAGGATGTCCGCTCATTCAGCTTTGGCGGAATTCGCTGGGACGAAGGACGTAACGGCTTTAATGCCTTTTCATCCCACATCTTTCGTCTCTCATCCTTCTTCCTTCGTCTCTCGTCCTTCGTACTACTTACTCTTTCTTTTTTTTGTCATTCTAACGCCAAAGATAAAACCCGCACCGCCGCCCAGGACACCCGATGCCTTCAGGCAGAGCAAAGCCGGCAAAACAAGTTCGGCAGATGCCAGGGCAGCCACACTCACCGCAGCAACGACAAGCCCGGCTCCTATACCCGCTGCCGTAGTAGCAGCGACTTCAAAACCTTCCAGAACGCCGAATTTCTTCTCTTCTTCTAAAATACTTTCATCTTTGTATGCCATTTTCTTCTCCTCCTATTGTTCTGTGCCGATCATATTCTTAACTTTCTCTAACTTGTCATTTGGAATATTGTCTTCTTCATCATCCATAAACAGCTTATCCCCTTCTTCAAGCCACTTTATGGCATTTCGTATTTTATCCTTTTCGCTCAACAACTCTTCAATATCCCCGTCTTCACCAATCTTTATGCTCTCAAGAGGTTCCTGCTCCTTTGCTGGATTAACGAAGGACGATGGACGGCCGCTCACTGCGTTTTCCGGGAAGAAGGATGAAACGCCTTTGATGGTTTTTTCGCTCTTCGTCTCTAGTCCTTCGTATTTTGTCGTTCGTTTTTCATATTTTTCGTGTTTCGTATTTCTTCCTTCATCTTTCGTTTCTTGTCCTTCTTCCTTCGTCCCCAGGCTTTCGGCAATCGTTGGAGTAAGGGCTGAAACAACCGGCTCAGTTGGCACGGCCGGCAGTGACGTTGCTGGTGCAGCAACCACTTCAGGTTTCTTTTCAGGCAGGCCGATCTTCTTTTTCAATTTATGTATCTTGAGATACAACCCGGCTATCTCTATCCCAAATAAAATGAAACCGAACATAAAACCGGCCAGCAGAGCGCACAGGACGACAGCCCTTAAAGGAACCAGCAGCGTGTCGTCAGGAAAGAAACTTATCACCACAGGATGCGGGTTTAATACCGCAAAAAACACAGTTAAAACAGCCGCAATTAAGAACAAAGATAGTCTAATCATATTAGCTCACCTTGAACGAAGGGCGTTTTGTACGAAGTAAGATGGACGACCGCTCATCCCGCCAAGGCGGGATTCGCTGGGATGAAGGACGAAACACCTTCACTGCTGTTTTCGTCCTTCACCTCTCGTCCCACGTCTCTCATCTTTCATCCTTCTTCTCTCGTCAATTAATAAAATCCGTTCTTTCTGCTGCCGCTTGAACACCTGCTGCAGGAACCGCATCTTTTTTATTCCTGTTAATTTCTTCAAGCAGGTTCCCCATTTCTATCATTTGTTTTTTGTATTTATTATTGCCTGTCTTATGATATTTTAATGCTGACACGCTGTACGCTACGAGAAGCTCGGTTTTTGTTACAGGGTCATCAGGGCATTTTAATACCAGGCTCCTGAAACCGATCATGGTTTTAAAGAACCTTCTTCTGATTATGTCAACAAGATCTTCGAGGTTAGAGTTCCCCTTTTCTTCATTTTCGCTTGTTTTCGTGTCTTTTGCTTTAAACCAGTTAAACTCCGGAGTCCGAGAGCGTTTAGTTATGGTTTCAATTGTTATTTTTCTTAATATCCTTGCCATGGTTATTACCTGGTAATCTTTCATAATTAACTCGTTAATATCAGCTGTCCTGTTTATGAATGAGATATTATTGGCTGCCAGGTCCTGTTTGATGGGAACGATCAATTCATCTATCCATCCCCAGTCATTCCCGCTTTCTTTGGAAGCCAGCATTATCGCCTCTTCTATTTTTATTCTTACGCCCGGTTTTATTTGCCGCGAGTCAATACTTGAAAGATAGTAGTAACCGTCTATACCTACTCCTGCCAAAGTAAATCCGAACCTTATTACATGAGAAAATAATTTTGCTACAAAGAAAAACCCTCTGCCGAGCAGCTCTACAAAACCTGCTAAGATTTTCCCGGCTAAAGACACAGCTTCGCCTTGAGTATACATCCGCTGAGGACTCATACTGACAGCGTAGAGCGTTCAGCGGATAGCGGATAGTAAAAGACTTTGACTTTCCTATACGCTCTACGCTACACGCTAAACGCTATATATTTATGCCTCCTTTTCACTTTGTCTGCTCGCATTCCTAATCTGGGCCCCGATGACTATAAGCCCGAAAAGTATCAGCAACAGCGGCCCTATGCCTCTTATAGCTTCAACAAACGACCACCAGTACGCAAACATTCCCCAAAACCCTAAAATCAACATAACTACTCCTGCTATAATTACACCCATGACTACCTCCCTTATTGAAAATTGAAAAGTGCAAATTGCAAAATGCAAATTTGGACTACTTGTGTGTCTTTCAATTTGCAATTTGCATTTATTTGTTTCTAAGCTAAAGAATAAGCACGTTGCATGATCCGCGAAGCGGCATTCATCGTAACGAAAAACTTGTAGCCGTTTCTTCGGACATCAAACAGATAACCTTTTGCTGCGGCAGGGTCTTTCAATGCCCTGTTAAATTCACTTGTGTTTTTTACAGGGGTCCTGTTCACACTGACTATCAGGTCCCCTCTTTGAAACCCGGCTTTAGCGGCTTCTCTTCCAGGGTAAACTGCACCTACTATCACACCCTCAGTTGTGTTTGGCGGAATTGAATAAATCTTGTACAGTTCCGGGCTTATGGTAACCACTTCAAGCCCCAAGGTGTTCGGGTCTGTAACAGGGAATTTGTTCATAGCTGCCAGAGCAACAGGGGCCTTTGCTTGCCCGGCGTTGAGGCGGGCCTGCTGATCATTTCTTCCTAAAACGGGGTAAAATACTATCCTCACTTTACCCCTGATAACTACCAGCCTTATCTTGTCACCGGACTTGCATTTATTTAAAATACTTTCTATTTCGTTTAGTGATTGCACACTATCAGCATTGCAGGATATGACAATATCCCCCTTTTGCACACCTGCTTTTTGTGCCGGGGAACCCATAACAACATCATTTACCATAAGCCCGCCCTGTCCCGGCAAGCCGAACTGGGCTGAGTAAACAGCAGGTACAGGAGCAAGAAGTGTACCTAAAAACACTGAGCGTTTAGCACCGCCAGCCCTGGCTCCAGCAACACCCGCAACAGGTATCAACTGTGCCTGATAGTTTTGTCCAGCATAGTTAACTTGCTGGCCATACTGAGGTGAAAATAGCGGACAACCTCCATCCGGGCATCTGCCGGCTGCGTCTAATATTTCGCCGCAGTAAGGACATGTACCGCCGGGGGCACCTTGAGGGTTAAAGGCTGCGTCTGCCATATCGTTTGCCCAGTTGTTTGTAAGCGGGCTAAAACTAAAAAAACCCTGGTTCTGCTGAGGGACCTGGCTGGCTTGAGTATTTTGATTGGTGTTCGTATTAAAAACTACCTGCTGATAACCTGTCTGGCCGTACTGAGGCGAATATAGCGGGCATCCCGGAACTGGGCATCTGCCGGCTGCATCTAATGTACCGTCGCAGTACGGGCACGGCTGACCCCCTTGCTGTTGAGCCTGTAAAGCTGCTGGTTGTCCGTAGTACTGTGAATACAAAGGACATCCCGGAACTGGGCATCTGCCGGCTGCGTCTAAGGTACCGTCGCAGTACGGGCACGGCTGAGGCTGCTGCACTTGCTGTCCGCCAAGGCCAAAAGCTACAGGCTGGCCGTATTGCGGTGAATAAATCGGGCAGCCTTGAACAGGGCATCTGCCGGCTGCGTCTAATGTACCGTCGCAGTACGGACATGGTGCACCTGCTGAGTTGGTTTGTCCGGCGCCTTGAGGTGTCCAGGCTGCGTCCGCAACACCGTTCGCCCAACTGTTTGTCAGAGGGCTGAAACCAAAAAGGCCCTGGTTTGGCGGAATTATTTGATTCTGGGTATTCCCGTTAGTTTGGGCATTTTGGTTATTATTGGCATTTAAAGCTATAGGGAAATAACCCGGCTGCTGGCCGTTGAACGGCTGGCTCATAGCCTGGCTGTTTGGGCTGAATAGCGGACAGCCTGGAATCGAACATCCGCCCATCGAATCTAGCATTCCGTTACAATACGGACAAGGGGAATAAGGGGCTAAAGCCATGCCTATCCCGCCTTGGCCGACCCCCCCCTGGCCTTGAAAACCTTGTATTTGGCCGAAACCCTGGCCTTGCCCAAGCATTGGCTGCTGGCCAGGCGCTGCCTGCTGGCCGTTGAACGGCTGCTGGCCGTTGAACGGCTGCTGGCCAAAAACCTGGGCTGAGTTCCAGTTTTGCCCGGCGAACGGCGGATTTAACAAATCTTTTCTACCCAAACCGTTTGCCCAGCGCCTTGTATTGTTTGAAAAAAATGCTGCATTCTGAACACCTCTTGCCCAGGTTTGTGTCCCCTGTGACCAGGCCACGCCTCTTGCTGCAGAAATACTCTGGCTAATAAAATTCTTTACCTGGTTAATAGGCACTGCAAAACCTATACCTGAAAACACGCCGGTCGGTGCATAAATAGCTGTATTAATTCCTATAATCTCCCCGTTCATATTGACAAGAGGCCCGCCTGAGTTGCCGCGGTTTATGGGTGCGTCTGTTTGGAGCATATCCGAATATATCCTGCCGTCTATGTTTATCTGCTGGCGTTTAGCGGAGATTATGCCTGAGGTAATACTCTGCTGAAACCCGAAAGCGCTGCCTACTGCAATTACCCAGTCGCCTATGCGGACCACATCTGAGTTCCCGAGAACAGGCACGGGTAAAGCCTGGGTCGGATTTATCTTAAGTATGGCCATATCAATCGACGTATCCTGATTAACTACCTGTGCGAGGTAAGGCTTGCCGGCCTGGCCTTGCAGCGATACATAGACATCCTGCGCGTTTGAAACAACGTGCCAGTTGGTGAGTATAAACCCTTCCCCGCTTACTATAACACCCGACCCGATAGACTCATTGCCCGCTACATTCTGGAACGGGTCTACGAATCTTACTCCGTTATTGTTTGCTATGACCCTTCCTGCATTCCGCTTTGACCTTGCTGATATGCTCACGACCATAGGCCTTATAGATTCAGACACCCTGTTGAGGTCGGCCTGCATCTGGCTCATGCCTGCTGCAGCATTTATCATACCTGGATTTCTTTGAGCAACAAGCCTGGTGGAAGAAAAATCACCTCCAGAACTGCTGGGATCATAAGGCTGGCAGGACTGCGCCCTGTACCGTTCCTGCATGTTATTCATAACTTGAGGAGATCCTTGTCTCGAAAAATATCCTTTTTTCACGGCAAACGGCATGCTGCCTTTCACCGCCCAAAAAGTGACAAATACTATCATTACTGCGATGACGATAAGCCAAAGCTGCCAATTGTTGGTGTTACAGAATTCTTTGAATTTTTTGTTTTGCATATTATTATTAGAATTAAGTGATAAGAATTAAGGATTAAGTTATAAAGGCTTTGGTTTAATTAGTAACGCTGATGTTCCTGATTCTTAATCCTTACAACTTAATCCTGGTTTATTTCAAACGCCAAATTCATCCACTATTGGCAGTGATTTTTTGTCAGTCTCATCGCCGTTATACAGCGGGAACTTTTTAAACCTGAACAATATCGCATACATCACAGCAGGGAACTTTGTGACTGTTGTATTGTACTTGTTCGCATCTGTATTGAACTTTTCCCATCCCGCAGCTATCCTGTCCTCGCAATTAGTAAGGTTAGTCATCAAATCCTGATACGTGGTTTCAGCTTTAAGGTCCGGGTACTGCTCGACTATCGCCATAAATTTTGAAAATATCTGGTTAAAATCGCCTCTTTTTGAAAACCTTTCCAGTTCGCCCTGAAGGTTTTTTGCCGCACTTAGGCCGCTTCTTACATCTGAAGTATGTTTGAAAACCTTCCCTTCATAAATAGAGTAGTTTTTTACCGAGCTGATCAAATTGGGTATCAAATTTTTTCTTCTGTCCATTTCTTTCTTGATTTGGGCTACATCTTCGTTTATGAGGGTATATTCTACGATAAAATTATTCCAGTAGTAGACAGCACCTGCAAGAAACAGGGCTGCAAGAAAAACACCGAGTATAGTGCACACATTTTCCCATTTCCTGGCTGTGTACCTCGGTGCCGTGAGCTGTTCCTGGTAAATTTTCCTGATTACGTCCGCAACCTGCGTTGCCATAACTTAACCTCAAGTCCTAGAAAGACGATGGAAGACCGCTCATCCCGCCAAGACGGGATTCGCTGGGGCGAAGGAGGCAACATCTTAATGTGGTTTTCGTCCATCATCTATCGTCCTTCATCCTTCTTCATTCATCCCTCGTCTCTCATCTTTCTTCCTTCATCTCTCGTCACTCGTTCCTTAAATATCTATCCTTCTTCCAAAGCCAGAGCCTTCTTAAAACATTCAACTGCCTTCTGGTGGTCGCCCTGCGAATCGTAACTAAAACCTAAACGGTAGTAGTACTTGCCGTTTTCAGGGTCAATGGTGATCGCCCTGTTAAAAGCGCCGATTGCCTCTTTCCCCATCCCTTGGCTGTCGTAGGCTATCGCCAGCCGGTAGCTGAATTCTGATACGTCTGGAGCTATTTCAGCTGCTTTCTGGTAATACTCTACGGCATCTTTATTTTCACCGAGATGAAAATGGATCTTGCCGAGCCAAAAATAGTTCAAGGGGTCGGTACCGTTCATCTTGATGACACTCTTAAATATATCTTTAGCTTCCAGATACTTTTTTGTTTTGAGGTAACATTCCCCAAGCCGCCTGAAAGCTTCGTGGTTAGAAGGCTGGTTTTTAATAGTCTTTTTAAAGGAATTTATTGCCTGGTCCAAAGAGCCTTTCTTCTGGAAGGCTTTGCCCTGGTCAAAGAATATCTGTGCTTCGTCTTCTTTTGCTATATAGAAAAAACTACCGAACGAATCGAGGATTTTGACGATAAAATTCCTCAGTTTAATCCATAATATTTTTGTAAAATACGCCGCATTGATGTTTATTGACGCAGGGCTTTCTTCCTCTTGCGGGCCGGCCTCATCTTCAAAATCCATATCGTCTTCATAAACAGGCTTTGCCTTTGCCGGCCGTTTTTTTGGCCTGTACTCATCGCCTGGCGTTTTAGAGTCGTCAATTTCACGGATAAAATCATTCGGGTTTTCTTCCCTGGGCCTTCTTCTGGCTTCTGCCTGTCCGCTTACATAATCGTTCATTTGGACTCACCTCCGTATACATTTTTATATTTAGAATTCATTCTTATTGTTATCCTTTATCAGTGCCCATAAAATCAGGCTTGATAGAAAACCGGCCAGAAAAGAAACGGCAATAATATACGTTAACTTTAAATGAACCGGGCTTCCAAAAATTATTTTCAATGGAACCTTTGTCAGGTTTTGAAAACAGAATATAGCAATCATTATTACGCTAAAAGTAACAGTTGTCCCTTTGATCATTTTTACCCTGAACAAAAACTAAATTTAAAATGTAAAATCAGCAATTAGCAATTTGTGTTTCCCCGGCTTTCAATTGCTCTCACTCCTAACTTCTTCTTCCCGCGTTTGTCCGGGAGCCGGAGTATCTGACTCATCACTAACAGAGGGTTTTCCTGAAGTGCTGCGTCTGTCCACAGTGTCCACAGGCTTATTAACATGCACCGCTGCCCTTTGGTCCTGCCTGGCGCTGCCAGCGCATTGTTGAGGCGCAGCCTGCGGTTTATAATTTACTGAAACTATATTCATTATTGCTTCGGCCGCGAAATTTCCCACGTCAGGGTCTTTGGCCAGCTGGGCAAGGTACGGCAATGCTTCTTTATTTGAGGTCTCTCCAAGGAACCTGACCGCTTCTGCCTTTATATTAATATCCTTGTTTGACAGGTTTGCCGTAGCCTGGTAAAATGCCGCCTTCTCGCTCATGCTCCGCGGGAGTTGTGCAAGCCTTGATTTCATTTCTCTTAGCGTATTGTTGCAAGCGGATATCCTGGCTAGCCTGCCTTCTATTTTCCCGTTCATAGCCCCGACGGCTCCCTGCGGTGCATTTTGTATCATCTCATAGACCTCTTCTCCCAGCTGTTTATACAATACTTGCATATCCTGTTCTGTTCTTAAAATTGACCTGTTCAGTTTTTTGGCTTCCAGGATCTTTTTGCATTCCAGGATGACCGTATATTCCTCGTTTTTTTCTGAAAACACAAACCCCGCGGAAAGTAAAACAAGCAGCGCTATCGACAGGAGTGCGAATATTGCCGGAAAGTTAAATTTATGTTTGTTCTTCATCTCTTAGCCCTTTTTAACTAATTCAATGCAAAGTGAAAAATTAGCAATTAGCATTGCAGAATGAACTTCAAAACCATACATCATATTTGATTTTTCATTGATTTGGACTTTCATTTTTAAATGTTAATTTTGCATTGCTAATTTTGCATTTATTTGTCATATATTTATTCTTCATTATCGTCCGGGCGTTTATTTCTCGTCTTCCTTTTGGATCCTTCTTCTTGTATCTCGCCTTTCTTATTTTCCGTGGAATCCTGCCTGTCATATTTTTCTTTTCTCATAGAATCCTTTGCATCATCCATCATTTTCATCATCTCTTTTGCTTTTATTTTTGAAATAGGGTCCTTTTTTATAGACAGGTCAATTAACTCATGTAAAACTTCTATGGCTTTCTGGCGGACTTCACTGTCAGGATCGTTCGTCAGCCTGCTTATATAAGGAATAGCTTCTTTCTTTCCGAGTTTTCCGAGCACCCGGAGCGCCACTTTTCTTACTCTCGGGTTTTTGCTGCCCAGGTTAGATCTTGCATGGTTGAAAACAGCCAGTTCATCCATTCTTTTTTTCTGTTCTTCAATTTCTTCCCTGCCTTCCTGTATCTCCTGCTCGCAGTTATTGATTTCCTTAACTATAGGTTTAATACTGCTGTTTTCAAATAAAGGCTTTAATGTTTTTTCTTCATGAGACTTCCAGACTTCTGTCCCAAGCTTCAACAAAGCTTCCTTTTCTTTTTCTTCCCAATGGGCAAGCCCGCCGCTGTTTTTTACAACTTTACAGAGGTTCCCCAGTTTCCGGCAGGCGGTAGTCGTACTGACTCCGATTTTTTCGTACGCCCTGGATAAAACCTTTTCTGTACCTTTACACAACCCGCTGAGTTTTTCTGTAATACCGGATGTTTTTCTCACAACGTCTCCTGCAAATTTACCTGCAAAAATGCACACTTTTCCCTGTTCGGCCATATTTTTACCTCGCTCTATCATAATACCCAGCGTGTCAGTACCACCCGGCTCCAGTCCTTGTTGTGGGCCCCTTCTCCAGCCTTGAGGGATCCCGCCATCGCTTACATTCACCCCAAGATCCTGCCATGGACACGGCGGGATAAAAACCAAATTAGTGATGCTCCTCCGGCTGAAGACGGAGGCTTCTTTAATAACGCAGCCTGCTGTGACTTCATTTATTTAGTTTGATGGAATCCCTTTAGGGACTACATCATTTTGCACTCATCCTCCGACAGAAGTCGGAGGTTTTCATGTCGCATGTAATAAATTAACATCTTCTGTATTCATATATTAGGGTACCTCTATCTGCCGTTAAAGGGCAGAATTTACCTTTCTTAAGAGCCCTTTATACGCTTATCTTATACGCAACTTTAATGCCAAAACGGGCAAGGACCAACAAAACAAATCCCAATGACCAAAAAACAGTGTCGCTCTTTGGGATTTGTTCTGTTGTGATTTGGGATTTATTCTGTTTGGATTTGGGATTTGTTCTGTCGGGATTTGGAGTTTCTTATGCTGGGTTGTTCTTATCTCTGCTCTCTTCGTTAATTAGGTTGTGTCCTTTAATCTTTTCATAAAGGGCATGAGGAGTGACTCCCAGCAATTCTGAGGCTTTGCCCAGGTCCCAGCCTGTAATATTCAGGACGTTCTTTATATGTTCCTTTTCTATAGATTGCAGCGTAGGCGTGGTTTCCTTATTCAGCTCTTTAACTATTTGTTCGCTCGTATATATCCCGGGCATGACCTGAATAAGGTCACTGCAGCTTATCGTATCGTCGTCCGATAAAACTATAAGCCTTTCGATTATGTTCTTAAGCTCGCGTATATTCCCGGGCCATTCGTATTCCATAAGGAACTTCATTGCACCGTCTGAAATCTTTTTTGTATTGCCTTTTTTCTTACAATTTAATTGTGTTAATATCTTTTCCGACAAATCCTTTAAAAAATAATCTATAAACAGAGGGATATCATTTTTCCGTTCTCTTAAAGGAGGTACCTGTATATTTACTATAGCTAAACGGTAATAAAGGTCAGCCCTGAACCTGCCGGCTTTTACTTCATCGTAAAGGTTTTTGTTTGCAGCAGCTATAACCCTTGCGTTCGCTTCTATTTCTTTATTGGCTCCAAGTCGCCTGAACCTTCCTGTTTCAAGTACCCGCAAAAGTTTTACCTGTACAGCCGGGCTTATGTCCGCTATTTCATCAAGGAATATGGTGCCCCCGGCCGCTTCTTCCAAAAGCCCCCTTTTAAAACAAACCGCGTCGGTAAACGAACCCTTCTCGTGCCCGAATATTTCGGATTCCAAGAGTGTGTCGGGTATGGCGCCGCAGTTAATAGCTACAAGCGGGCAGCCGGCACGGACAGAATTCATGTGAATTGTCCGGCTTACTAGTTCTTTGCCGGTTCCGGTTTCGCCCGTTATAAGCACGGTAGAATCCGTAGGCGCTATTTTCTTTATAAGCTGCATCATTGATTTTATTTCATCTGTATCTCCCAGGATAGGAGATATAAATTCCGGGCGGAAACCGTGTTCTTTACGGCTGCTATCGGTATTATTGTCTTTTTTGGCTTTACGGTAAGCTGAATCTATAACGGGTATGAACTCTTCTATATTCTGGGATTTAGCCAGGAAATCAAAAGCTCCGAGCCTGATGGCATTAAACGCTGTTTTGACATCAGACCTCTGGTAAAGTATTATTACATTGACAGCCGGGCGCTCCATTTTTATCCATTTAAGGATTTCCAAGGTATTTATGGAATTATGGTTCCGTGCAAGGAGGACAACCAAAATCTTTTTGCTTCTAATTAAAGGCAAGGCGTCCTCGTATGATCCCCTACACTCGGCATTATAGCTCACATCGGACAACCCGCCGGCAAGAAATTCCCTATAGGGAACATCTTCATCGATGATTAATATCCCATGTTTGCAGGAAGCAGCCATTCTGTCCTTTATACTGATAAACTATCGCAAATTTCCATTTTACATTAAGTTGTTGCTACATTTCGCTTCTGTACTGGCAGATAGATCTTCTTGAAAGGTTTATCCCGTACCTTTGGTTTAATATTTCTTTTATAACGTTATCTGAAATGTATTTATATTGCACGGCTCTGCCGTCGCTTTCCGCAATAATACTTTTTACTATCTCTTTATTTTTGTCTTTCTTGCTGGGAAAGAACTCCTTTAAAGGGACTTCTTTTCCGCACGGCAGAGAGATGCTTTTAGCGCTAATAGCCCGCGAAAGAACGCCCGGAGTCATCTGGAGCTCCCGGGCCGCTTCCCTTTGGTTGAACGAACGCAAAGCCTTTTCATTGCCTGAAACAAAGAAATCTTTCTGCTCTTTTAAAAGGAGCTGTATTACTTTATAAACGATATTTTTTCGCGTATTTATCAATTCAAGCTTGGAAATAAGCCTGTTTACCCTATTTATCTCTTTTTCATCTAAGATGCCTTTTTCCCTGAGCTCTAAGAGTTTTTTATAGTTTATCGAATATTTTCCCCGGGCGAAACTTAAATTTGTGGATTTTATGATGAACCCGCTCTTCTCCCGCTCAACATCGGCGACCTTCCAGTACCGCAGGGTTTGTTCCGGGTCAGTTTTAGGGGTAAGGTGAAACTCGCCGATAACCGAAATTTCATTCACCAGGGCCATTATCTGCCTTGCTTCATCCGCTGAAATGCCGCACTCTTTACTTATGTCGTCAACACCCAGGTCGTTTTCATTGTAAATAAAATTATTTTTGAATTTTTCGAGCCCTATTTTGCGCACTATTTTTACTATGCCTTTATTTTTATCGATTACACTTTCAACATCGGGGCTGGCTACGTCCTGGGAGGTTTCGGAGGAAAGCTCATAATATTTCGAAGCTGCGCCTGTTTTAAGGTAGCGTTTATATGAAATTATTTTTTCTTCGCTTTTGTCCGGGTAGGCAAGTTTTTTAAAGACAGGGTCGTTTTCTACTTCGTTTACTAATCTGCGGAATTCGTTTTCCGGCAGGGTCAAAAAATCGGTCAGCTGTATCCTGCCCATTATGGTACTGACAACCCTTGTTTTTACTTCTTGAGATGTATTGACTCTTATTCCGGGCATAATTTTAAACCTTTGTCCTGGCGCTGCCGCCAGAACTACAAGCAACTTTTATGCCAACACCTTCGCCGGTTATTTTATTATAGTATCTTGACCGGGTAAAAAAAGCGGGAACTATTTTGAGCTGTACCGTAATTATAGCAATTCAACATTACGGCAAGATTAAAATAATATTACATTTTTGTAATTTTTGAGGATTGCGGTTTGGCAGGATTTACGGAAGGCTTTAAGCTGCTTTTAGACAGACTTATATTTAGAATCTTTTATAATATACCCTTTATCGCGTATAGTATGAATCAGTTTATATTTATAACCGGAATCAACTTTTTCCCGGATACGGTTTATCAATACATCTACAATATTAGAAAACGAATCAAAATCATGTTCCCAGACATGTTCCAGGATCATAGCCCTTGTAACCACCTTGTTGCAGTTCATCATTAAATATTCCAGCAGAGAAAATTCCTTTGAGGTAAGATTTATCTCTTTTCCCGCACGGCTGACTTTGTGAGCAACCAGGTCAATAGACAGGTCCATTACTTTTAAAGCGGTGGGATTATTAGTATTGTACTTTCTTCTTATATTCGCCCTTGTCCGTGCTAAAAGCTCTTTAAAATTGAACGGTTTAATTAAATAATCATCTGCGCCTGTATCCAGCCCTTTAACTATATCTTCGCACCCTGTATAGCTGCCGCTGAGCATTATTATAGGCGCAGTAACTTCTTTTTCCCTGATCTTTTTACACAAATCATAACCACCTATTTTTGGCAGCCCTACATCCAATAATATTAAATCATATTCATTATCAACAGCAAATAAATACCCCTTATCGCCGTCTTCAGCGATATCTACGGTATAATCTGCCGCTTTCAGCCCTCTTTTTATGAATGAAGCTACGCTTTTTTCGTCCTCAACTAGAAGTATTCTCATGATGAAAAAATATTTTTTTTGTTAAACCTAATCTCCTTGGATCAGGTTATAATGGATATAGCAAAAATCCTGATAAATGTCAAGTTTTTAAACAACAATCTACTTATATTTTCAGTCATTTTATTATAACCAGCCTTATCAAGAAAGCCGCCGGCTTGGGCAGGCAGGGCTCCTCTTTATTGCAGGACACTCATGGCTTTAAATATAACTTTTAACGAATCAATGTCCGGCAGCAGCAATACCCTGCTTTTGATGTTTGTCTGCTGAACCGTAAGCTCAGTCTCCAGGGCAAAAACATGTTCGTCAATAAAATCTTTCATGGCGAGTTCCAGGACAGCTTTTTCGGTGTCGAAGAAGAGTGCCGGCAAAGATGTAGAAGCAGTTACAGCCAGTGCTTTGGCTACCTCTATCAGGTATGATGTTGCTAACACCATAGCGACGCTTTTTATTATCACAATCCCGGGTGCATTGAAATCCGAGCTTTCTGCTCCTGTTTTAAGTTTAATGATGCCTAAACCGCTTTCCCACGAAAGCAGGGTAAGAAGTTTTCCCTTTATGTTCCCTTCTACCTGGGCGATGCCTCCGATAATCGTTTCTTCGGTTTTTTGCTGGGTCAGGATTTTATTAAGGCTGTAACTTTTAACCTTTCCGATACCGATTGAAACCTGTTTCCCTAGTACCCGGGCTAAAGCCCTTGATGCATTTTCTGCGCCGCTGGCACCTATTTTTATAAGCGCATTTTCCTGGCCGGAAGTCAGCGCAAATACAGGCATTTTTTCGCCCGCCAGGACCTTATCGAGGCATTTGCGGATATCGGACGGTT
Source organism: Candidatus Liberimonas magnetica (assembly GCA_020523885.1). NCBI lineage: Bacteria > Pseudomonadati > Elusimicrobiota > Endomicrobiia > Endomicrobiales > Candidatus Liberimonas > Candidatus Liberimonas magnetica. The sequence goes on from JAJAPY010000006.1 coordinate 15,651, forward strand.
TGAACGGCTTTGCAATAAAACCTTCTATAGTCCCGTCAACTATAGAAGCCGCCCTTTCAAACGCCACTTCATCCGGGACTCCGCTTACGATTACTACCTTGCTTTTTGGTTTTCTTTTCTTCATCTCGCCCAGGGTTTCAATCCCGTCAATACCCGGCATCCTTATGTCCAGGAACACAAGGTCATACTCATTTTTTTCAAACATGGATATCGCTGTGTACCCGTCGCAGGCGGCCTGGACGTTATACCCCTGGGATTTTAAATACTCTTCCAGGGCCCCGCGAATATTTTCCTCGTCGTCCACCACCAAAATTTTCTCATTAGCCATTTTTCCTCCTCATTTTCTTATCTCATTCTGCAACAGGCAGCTTTATTGTAAAACTTGTACCTTTTCCTATTTCGCTCTCTACCTCAATTTCACCGCCGTGCCCTTTGATTATCCCGTGCGATATGAAAAGCCCCAGGCCGGTCCCCTTGCCCGGGTCTTTGGTCGTATAAAAAGGGTTAAAAAGGCTCCCCAGCGCTTCTTTAGGTATACCCTTTCCTGTGTCTGTAAATTTAACGCAAACAACACTTTGTCCGGGCTTAAAAACCGCGGTATTTTCAGTCGCCTTATCGTAATAACTTTTAATAAACAGCTTTCCCGGTCCTCCCATGGCATCTACCGCATTGGTTACCAGGTTAAGAAAAACCTGGCTCAATTCGTTAGCATTAGCATTAATTTTCGGCAACTGCCGGTCCAGTTCTTTAATTATATCTATATTGGACAGCGCTATCTGATGAGCAAAGGGAGTGAGGGCATCATTTATAACACTGTTAATATCAATCAAGGACCTGTCTTCTTTTTTCTGCCTGGAAAAGGATAAAAGCGACTTTATTATCCCTGCGCTCCTGTCCGCTTCTTTTTCTATAATTTTGAGTTTCTTGACCGCTTTTTCGTTGTCTTTCAGTTCCTCAAGCAAAAATGAGGTATTCATCGTTATAGCGGTCAGCGGGTTTCTTATTTCGTGTGCTAGGCCCGCAGAGAACTGCCCGATAGCCGCCATTTTTTCGGACTGGACCAGCTGCGCCTGGGTATTCTTAAGTTCCTGGCCCTGCTTCGCTACAAACTCATCCAGCCTCCTTTGCATTTCCTGCTTCTCTGCGGCTTTTTTTATACTGATTTCCAGTTCATCAAAATCTATCGGTTTTGTAATATAGTCAAACGCGCCCTCTCTAAGAGCCTTTACCGCAGTTTCGGTTCCCCCGTGCCCGGTCATAATGATTACTTCCGTCATCTTAGACTCGTTTTTAATTCTGGCAAGCACTTCAAGCCCGCTTATATCCGGCATTCTTACGTCAACGATAATTATGTCCGGCTTTTCAAGGCTATAGACCTCAAGCCCGCTTTTCCCGTCTTCTGCGCTAAATGCCTCATAACCCTCCGAAGCTATGAGTTTTTTAAGCTTTTCTCTGCTTAGCTTTTCATCTTCAATAACCAGCACCTTAACCATTATTTTCTTTCTCCGCGTATCATAATAACCACTATCTTTTCTTTCTTCTTGTCATTTATTATTACAGGAGCCAATAAATTAATGTAAGAATATGTGCCTGTGTTTATATTCTTTAACTGCCCCACCGGCATATTAAAAGCATCCTTTACCATATTAGATAGAGATTCAACCGCTAAATCCTTTATTCCCAAGGCTGCAAGATTTGCTACAAATTTATCATCTATGCTTTCAGGTTTTATTTTCGTTCCTTGCAGCAAAATATTCGAATATAATATTTTTAGGTCCCTGTCCACCGCAACTATGCCAAAAGGAAGTTTGCTTAAGAGGCTATTGGCAAAATCAATGGCACTGGTATCGTCACTTTTTGGAAAATCTATTGATATATTATTATCTACGGTTATTCTTGTTATCAACTCCTTGGCCAGTTCAAGGTCGCGGACGCGGAATTTAAGCGCCCGTTCGGTATTAAGTTTAAGTGTAGCTTTTTCAATTGAAACAAGCAGCTGGTCAATGTCCAGGGGTTTTCTTAGGAAATTCATGGCACCGTCGCGCATCGCCTGTATGGCGTTTGATTCGTCGCCGTAGCCGGTTATCATTATCGCTTCAAAATCATCCGTAATAGCCCTCATCTCATGCAGTGTCTCAAGCCCGGTTTTCTTAGGCATTTTGATATCCATAAGCACAATATCTATCTTTATGTTCTCGAATACCCTCATTGCGTCTTCACCGTCTTTTGCCTGGTAGACAGACAGCTTTTCTTTTTCCAATACCTTGACCAGGTGTTCGCGCGTAGTCCCGTCGTCTTCTACTAATAAAATGTTCGGATACGGCTGGCTTTTCCTGTAGTTATAAATTTTTTCCTTGGCTCTGCCCAAAGCCACCAGGAGTATATCCAGGTCTATCGGCTTTTTCAAATAGTCAAGAGCACCTTCCCTTATAGCCTTTATGGAAACATCTATCCCGCCAAAGGCCGTTATAATTATTACCTCAGTTTGAGGGTTTTGATATTTCACGGTATGCAAAACTTCCATGCCTTCGACACCCTTCATTTTTATATCAGTTATTACGATATCGGGATTTTCCCTGTTGAATGTTTCAAGCCCGGTCCTTCCGTCGCCTGCTTCTAAGACTTCAAACCCTTCCTTTGCGATAAACTTTCCAAGCTGCTCCCGGGCTGTCTTTTCATCTTCAATCAGTAAGACCTTCAGCTTTTCCATTTAATGCCTCCTGTTCTACGAAGGACATAACTTCTTGAAGGACGATGGACGACCGCTCATCCCGCAAGGCGGGATTTGCTGGGACGAAGGAAGCAACATCTTAATGTCATTTTCATCTTTCGTCCTTCGTCTCTCGTCCTTCGTCTTTCATTTTTAGCCCTTTGTTTCTCGTTCTTACTTACAAAATCTATCTGCTTTTTTTTCCATTACAGATAGCATTGCAAATATATATTCGTACCTAGCATTCAATTCTTCGTAAATCTTACTATTAATGTATTTACACTTTAAAGCAAACTCAAGCCAAACTTGAGTTTCTGCGGACTCACCCATGCAATCCGTAATTTTATTCACAAACATTGCAATATATTTCCGTTTTCTCCAGACCTCAGCCAAATTGGAGCAAACTGACCTGGATGATCTGCGAATTTGATCAGTTAAAGAATATTTTTCATCTTGTGGAAACTTTTTAGTAATTTCAAATATTTCCATTGCGCATTCAAAAGCTAATTGATATGCTCTTAAATCTTGAAATCTTTTGATTTGTTTTTCTCGTCTTTCTTCAATCATCTTTCATCCCTCATCCTTCACTCTTCGTCCCTCGTCCTTCACGCCTTTACTTAACTTCCTGCCGGCAGTATTATTTTAAATACTGTCCCCTCTCCAGCTTTGCCTGCCTCGCCGGCAGGCGGGCTTTCAAGTTCTATTTTCCCCTTATGCTCTTCAACTATCTTTTTCGCTACGGACAGCCCCAGGCCAGTCCCTTTGCCAACTTCTTTTGTCGTAAAGAACGGCTCGAATACCTTTTCCTGGATTTCTTTCGGTATGCCGGTCCCGTTGTCTTTTATCTCGATTATAAGCGATCCTTTATCCCTGTACGCCTTTATTCTTAGTTTTTTGTGTTCTTTTTTGCTTTTTATCAACGCATCTCTCGCATTCGTTATAAAGTTCAGCATCACTTGCTCAAGGCGTATGGCATCCCCCAGAATTTCCGGCAAGCCAGGTTCTATTGTCTTTTCTATTTCTATGGAATAATCCATGAGCTGCTGGACCGTGAATTTAAATGCCCCGTCTATTACAGTCCTTATGTCAACCATATCGTTCGTGGAGCCTTCCGTGCGCCTTGTAAAAATCCTCATGTGGTCAATTATACTTGCCATCCTGTTTACTTCGCAGACTATCTCCCCTAACTCTGAACTCAGCCCTTCGGGGGTCATCGATTCGCCCCGTTTTACATCCCTTAATATTGACTGGCATATTATCTTTATTCCGTTCAACGGCTGGTTAAGCTCGTGTGCAACACCGGCCGTCAGCTCGCCTAACGCAGATATTTTTTCTGTTTGTATCAACTGGGCAGTTGATTCTTTTAACTCTGCATGCAGTTTCCTGAGGTCATTTTCTGTCTTCTTGCGTTCTGTTACATCCCGTGCTATGTTGAGCACAATAGATTTTCCTCTTATCTTTGCCGGATAGGTACTAATATCTACTGTGACCGCTGTTCCGTCCTTGCGGTTCAATATAAATTCATCCGGCCCTGTCTGCACATCCAGGCTGTTTTTTACCAGAAGAGCTGCTGCTTTCGGCAGCTGATCCATGGAAAGCAGGTTAAGGTTAAAAAACTTCTTACCGATAAGCTCTTCTTTTTTAAAACCGGTCATATCCTCAGTTTTTTTGTTCCCATCTATAAATGTGCCGTCTATTTCATTTATGAAATAGGCATCCGGGGCATATTCGAACAGGATCCGCAGATGTTCCTCGTTGTAATTTAGCTCGTCTATCTTCACTTTCATTGTTACTTTTTCCAGTGCCCGTTCAATCAGCATTAATAATTCATTGATATTATAGGGTTTTTTAATAAAACTATAGGCACCTTTTCTCATTGCATCTACTGCTATCTCAATAGTAGGATAGGCTGTGTACATAATAACTTCTATATCGGGATTTGTTTTCTTTACCTCTTTAAGTAATTGAATTCCGTCCATATTAGGCATTTTCAGATCACTGACCAGCACACTGAATTTCTCATTTTTAAGCATTTCCAACGCTTCGTTTCCATTGCTTGCAGTGGCAACTTTATAACCGGCTGAGCCAATTACAAAGCTGGTAGCGTCGCGGACGCCTTTTTCATCATCAATAACAAGTATTTTATCTTTCTTTTCGATGTTCATAATCGCACTCTTTTTGTTGGGATAATACAGTTTATAAGGAATGAAGTGAATAGGTGCCAGCGGTTTAGCCGGCCTCTTTTGGAGAAATTGTAAAAGCAGATTAGCATAATATTTATTATTGTATATATAAAATTAATTGTCAATAATTTGGCATAAAAGTTGCTTATAATGCTATTGAACTATAATATGACTTCACAGGTTTCCGAATTAGTTAGAAAAATATATAAAGAACAGCTTGATGCGCCGAGGCTTACATCCAAAAGATGGGAGGCCTTATGCACGGTACTCGGCGCGGCGCTTGCCGTATTGTCTCTAATAGGAACAGTTTACTATTACAATATATTCATAACAGGCTCCAACCTGGTTTCAATGGATTCAGCTCAGATCATAAAAGAAAAAGACAGGATAAGAAACCTTGTTCCCAACTTAATACAGGTGACGGTAAACCACTCAAACTATGAAAAGAGCATTTTCTTTCATACAGCTGAGTCCAGGCAGAATTTAATAAAGCCAAAAAACCTTGAAACAGAAATGAAAAACCTGGCAGCAATGGACGTAGACAAGGTTTACTCAAAGCTCATAGCTATAGCGGAAAAGTACCCGAACCTGAGGACAAATATCGTGTTCCTTCAGCTCATGAAAAACTTGTATAACGGAGCGAACAGGGTTGCAGCAGCGCGCGAGAAATATAATATTGACGTCAGGGCCTATAACAATAAGCGCTCAAGGTTCCCGGCAATAATATTTGCGCTTCTTTTTCATTTTGAAAAACTTGAGTTCTATAACGGGGATACAGGCATAAAACTGCCAGCAGTCGGACAATTCGAGAGATAATCATGCAAGAAACCAATACTCCAGCGGTTGAAAACAGCGAAAAATGCGTAAAATGCGGGCACAAGGCCGCCAGGATCGGCCTTGCTGCAAACATATTTCTTGCTATTTTCAAAGGCAGCATCGGGGTGATGGCTAATTCCAAAGCTCTTATAGCCGATGCCTTTCATTCGACCGCAGATATAGTTAACTCCCTTATCATCATTGTTTCACTTAGACTGAGCAAGCGGCCCCCGGACAAAAAACACCCCTACGGGTATGCAAAAATAGAATTCGTTGCGTCTATTATCGCTTCATTGATACTCCTGTTCGGCGCCTCTCTATTGTTTTATGCAGGCATGAAGTGCCTGTCCGACGGGACTCACAGGTCCCCGAAAGTTATCGGAGCCGTGGCATCATTTGTTGCTACTCTGCTTAACCTCCTCGTTGCCAGCTATACTTTTTGCCCCGCGAAAAGGCTTAATTCTCTGCCTTTAATTACTTCTGCCTGGGATAACCGTTCCGCAGCCTATTCTTCCCTGGTAGTAGTGGCAGCGGTCATCGGGTCTGCGATAGGTTTGCCCATCTTAGACCCTTTGGCTACTATAGTAATTTCTATAATCATAGCAAAAGCTCAGGTCTCAATAATTTTTGAAGCGACACAGGGATTAATGGATACGGGATTGCCTCTGGAAGAATTACAAAAGATAAGCCTTGCTGTAAAAGACATCCGGGAAATAGATAAGGTCTGCTCGATAAAGTCAAGAAGGATAGGCCAGAAATTCTGGGTAGATATGAAAATACTTATAGGCGGCAAACACAACCTTGAAGAAGCAAAAAAAATAATTGACAGGGCGGAAACTTTAGTTAAGGAAAATATACGCAATCTTGAAAAAATACACGTTTATGCCGAACCGGCTTAGGAAGAAGCAATTTCGAATAACCAAGCACGAATTTCGAAAAAACACTAAATAGGCAAGAAAAACAGCAAATACTGAAAGCCAAGTAAATTTATTTTTTGAATATTTAGTATTGGAATTTTTTTCGGATTTCGTTATTGCAGTTTCGAAATTCCCCGAAGGGGTTATATGAGCAAAAAATCAGAAGTTGCAAAATTATCCATTTACTCAAACGCATGCCTTATCGCGATGAAATTCATTGTCGGGTTTATTACGGGTTCTGTCAGTATAATCTCGGAAGCGATTCATTCAACCATGGACCTGATGGCATCGTTTGTGGCATTTTTCAGCGTAAAACTTTCAGCCAAACCTCCAGATATCACCCACCCGTACGGGTATGAAAAAATCGAAAATATATCCGGCATTATTGAAACCGTCCTGATATTTCTAGCTTCACTTTTTATAATAAAAGAGGCCGTGCATAAACTTTTCAACAGGGGAGAAGTCACCTCTCCGGGCCTTGGATTTCTTGTGATGCTCATTTCCGCTGCCGTCAATTATTTTGTATCGGCAAGGCTCTATGCAGTTGCAAGGTCCGAAGGGTCTATCGCTATTGAGGCCGATGCGCTTCACCTTAAAGCTGATGTCTATACCTCTATCGGAGTTGCAGCCGGGCTTTTAATGCTTTGGATCAGCGGTTTTCAAATACTTGACCCTCTCGTAGCCATACTGATAGCTATATTTATTTTAAAAGAGGCTATCGAGCTGTTCATGCATTCTTTCGGGCCGCTGGTTGACATAAAACTTCCTGAGGAAGAGCTTGAACTGTTAAAGAAAAGCATTTACCGCTATAGAGATACTTTTGTGGACGTTCACGACCTGAGGACACGCAGGTCGGGCAATATCAAACACATAAGCATGCATATGACATTCCCCTACAAAATGACGGTTGAAGACTTCAACGATACTTATGCAAAAATAAAAATGGCTATTGAAGCTATGGTCAAGGATACCAGAACTCTTGTCTACGGTGAACCCTGCGATAAAAACTGCTCCTCCTGCAGGTTCGACAAAACCAATAAGTTATGTATCTGATGCAGCAATTCAGCTAATAGTTTGATAAACAGGTAGCCGTAAGTGCACACATGTGTCGTCTTAATAGCTTTTCGAGATTTAAAACTGTCTTTGCTGTCATTCCTACGGAAGCAGGAATCCAAGTCGAAGGAAACAGTATTTACTGGATACCCGCTTTCGCGGGTATGACACCTAATTTGGACAGCAATGAGGGTAATTTAGATGTTTATTATTATTGATTGATAAATCTATGTGTTTTGAAAGGGTTTATTTATTCTTTAAAGTAGGGACTTTATTTTCTTTTCTAATAGACCAAAATTAATAGGCTTTTCTATAAAATCCTTTGCCCCGGACATTATCGATTCTTCACGAACGATCTCATCCAGGGAATATGCCGTCATATGAATTACAGGGATATTTTTAAAATTATCCTGGGAATTCAACCATTTACAAAACTCTATACCATTTATTTCAGGAAGCATTATATCTAATAAAATTAAATCCGGCCTATTACTGGAAAGCCATATTTGAGCTGACATCCCGCTCTCTTTTGTCACAACTTCATATCCAAGTGATTCGAGGGATTGCAACAATAACTCCAATATAAATACGTCATCATCAATAATAAGAATCGATTTTTTGTTCATACGCACCACCTTTAAGGTGTTTCTCTTTCAGCTGTATTATGTTTAAAATGAGAGCCAATGGATGTTAAAAAACTTTTAACCCGTATCAACCTTTGAGTCACTTTCTCAACAGTTTCTTTGTTTGTCCGCAAATCTTTTAACTCATCAAGGCATCCATTTAAGTCTCCTAAAGCCATTTGCGACACTTTTTTATCGCGTGAAATCAATTTATCTAACAAAAATATCGTTTCATTAAATTCTTTTACAAAATCCTTGACCATATCCCCGCTTCGCACCTGGACAGGATTTATTTCTCCTGATTTTATATCTTTTAAAGCCCTGCGAAGTTTGTATAGCGGCCCTGCAATTTTATGTGACAGGTATAGACCAATGAAGGTATTCCCGCCTATTAAAAGCAACAAAATAAAGCCGAGCCTCATAAAAAAATCCGATGCCATATCAGGCCTCTGCCAATCAGTTGCAATAACATAAAGGCTGTGCATCCCCCAACCCATAAAAATTCCTTCTACCGAGACAATAATTATTAATATTAGAGTAAACCAAAATTGCAGTTCTAAATCAACAACATACTGGGTCCTATTTTGTATTTTTCTGTCTTCCATATAAGGTCCTTGTTTAAACTGTTGAATCCCGCTGTGCGGGATAACAATCCCTTATTGATTTAATACTACAATATCTACTCTCTCCAGGGATTTCGTTGTAAACTCTCCCCTGGGCCTTACTTCTTCTTCTCTGCGGATAAGTATTTTCACCAGTCTTTCAGAAATTTCCTTTGCAGCTATCTTAGCTATTTCTTTGTCCTTACTATAAACGATTACCTCAACCGGCAGAGTGAAATAATCCTTTTTAATTTTGTCTGCTGCTTCTTGTATCAAATCCATACCGGCATCGCTGAACTCGCCGTGTAATAAAACAGTAGGATTGTTTTTATATATTTTTTTATAGTCTAAAGTAATATATAAACCTTTTTGTTCCTGGTGTGCTAGTCCGGTAATAATAAAAGGGGTCCCGACCCTGGTATGAAGCGCCCCTTTAGTATCATAGTATTTCAATATAGTTGAATAGGAGTAACCGACCTCTATTATATTCCCGTCTTTATCCCTGCCGTCAAAAGTTATGGTTTCGGGAGGCAGCCCCCTGCCGCTATACTCTCTAAAAGTCTGTCCTAAATCGTCGGTGACTATAAGCTCCCACGTGGCAGACTTTTTTGCATTTTTGGGATTTGGTTCTTTAAAAACTGACTTTAAATCCGAAAGAGGATAAAAAACGCATATCGTATCAGTATGTATATAAAGTGTCCGGGGAACTATTACCTGAGGGCTATTTGCTAATTCAGGCATAAAATCTTTCGGCTGTTTTTCGCTGCCGGCAGGTTGATTAGTAAATATCTCTCTTTCTATTTCCAGATCCTTTAAGATCTCTGAATTCTGTTCGATTGGGATCTCAAGTTTTGGTTTGGTGCTGTCCAATTTTAAAACCTCATCTCCCTTTATGACCGCCTCGGGCAGTTCGCCCTTCTGCTCGGCTCTTATATAGGAAGAGGCACCGATACCTGCCGCTAAACAAATAAAAACTGCAATGTATTTTTTCATTTTTTTTACCCGTTTAAAAATATTATTTTAGTAAAAACCTAAAAGTAATAATTCCCCATTGATCGCCCTTGCTGTCTTCTACAGGCTCAAAAACCCATCTCTGCAGGGCTTCTGTCGTCAACCTGTCCAGCTGTATGTAACCTGAAGTGCGTTCAATATACACTTTTTCCCTGACCTTCCCTTCCGGAGAAACAAAAAATTTGATAACCACGTCCGCTTCAATATGTTTGGCCCTTGCCCAACCCGGATAAACGGGTAAATATGACGTAATAACCTTCCTATTTGTCACAGGGCCGATTATCTCAACCGTTTTTTTGTCCGGTTTTGCTTCCAGCACCTCCCCGTTTTGAGTTTTATGGGTACTCGTTACAATTTCTTCCTGCATCTTTGCAAAACTCTCTTTTGCTTTATATTTTTTCAGTGATATACCTCCTGTATAACCGATAGAAGCACTTGGTGTGTAACCTGCAGAGGCTTTTCTCTTATCCATTGAAAGCGAAGAAGCCTCTTTAAGCGTATAGCCTTTGTATGAGGGGGATACATGGCCTATCTCCATTTTTTTTGCATCCTTTAAAGAAAGCACAGCTCTTTTGTCAAAACTGATAGCTGCACCCGGAGAGTGCGTTTTTACAGCTACTTTTCCAACCTCGGCGATCTCGATAGCCGGCTCCTGAGGCGCAATACCGCCTCTAGGGCTTAATTCTTCTTTAGGTATAATAGAAGACAGCTTGCTGCTTACTTTATTATCACTTTTCTGATCTAAAGAAATTTGCGGTTTTGGCTGGATCTCCGTTCTTTTATTTAAGTCAAGCTTTTGCTGAGCTTCGGCCTCAATCTTCGATTCTATTTCAGGCCCGGACAGCTCTTTAATTTCATTTTTTTTAAAAGAAGGCATAGCCATTTTAATAAAGTCCAATACATTTTTAGGAGGAGTTTGAGCAGGCACTCTTTGGGCAACTTGTATCGGAGCATCCGGCTCGATCTCAATAATCTCGATATTATCCAAAAGTATCATATTCTTTTTTTCAAGGCTCCTTATATGGAAATAGGAAAAAAACAAAAAACTGTGTAATACCAAAGAAATTATAAAGGCGTTGTAAACGTTCTTATTATTATAAGTGTTTTCATAAATATCTGCATACATAAAGCTACCTGCCCCAAGCAGCAAAGTAATATCGCAGTTAACCTTTTGGCTTTACCGCTATAGAGATATTTTTTGCCCCTGATTCCTTACATAGGCTCATGGCATCGATTAAATATTTATGGAGAGCGTCCTGATCAACGCGGACAATGACGTACTTGTTCTTTGTTTCATTGATTTTTGCTTCTAAAAGCGTCCGAACCTGGTCAAAAGGTATTATATATTCATTAACCGCCCAGACACCGTCTTTTGTTATCGCTACAGTAACGTTTTCCCTCTCTTTATCTTCCCCTGTCGTTGCCTTGGGCAGCGTTATTTCAAGGCTCGGCTGTAAAAACGTAGGAGCAGTAATCATAAATATTATAACGAGCACAAGTGAAATATCGACAAGAGGAGTAATTATGAGCTCGGTTACCGGTTCTTCGCTGTCATAGGACCCGTTGGATCTAGCCATGATTATTTCCTCTTTAAGATCGCAAGTTTAAGAGCGCCTCTCTGCCTAGCGCAATCAAGTATGTCAACAATATATTTAACCTGGTTATTCGATGATGCCTGAAGCATCACCATTTTATCCTTGCTTCTTTTTATGGCCCCGCTCAATTCGCCCGGCAGCTCACCCCATGTAACGGTTTTTCCATTGACTCCGATCTCGCCTTTATCGTTTAGAGTTACCGTTACGTTTTGGGCCTGGGCCACTTTGCCTTTGCTCTCGTTCATCTTAGAAGATGCGATATCTATAGCTCTCTGCGCCATGAAAGGAGCTATGACCATAAAAATAATAACAAGTACCAGCGATATATCAACCAGGGAAGTCAAATTGATTTTAGTTATTGATTCGTCTTCCATATAATCTCTCTTTTATGTGCGCTTTTTTTTCAACTGTTAGTTGAAACCTAAATGGACCAAAACTCTCATTTGATTGGATTCCAATTGGCTGGAGATGACTTTGGCTTTGCGCATAAAGTAATTGTAGAGAATTACTGCAGGTATCGCTATGGCAAGACCTGCAGCAGTTGCCACAAGAGCTTCAGAGATTCCTGCAGCAACTATCGCAGGACCGCCTGTTCCCGACATGGCTAAATCATGAAACGCCCTGATAATACCTATTACGGTGCCGAATAAACCTATAAACGGACAAACTGTCCCCATTGTACCTAAAACTATGAGAAACCTTTCCATCTCAACGCGTTTGTCCAACCTGGTTGCATCCATTAGTTCAACTACTTGAGGCTTTTGTTTCTGGCTGTTTAAGATGGCAACTTCCATAAGCCTTGCCAACGGGCTATTTGAAGGTTTGCATAAATCCAGGGCCTGTTTAAAATTTTTTTCCTGGATATATTTATATAAAATAGTCGTGAAGTTATCGACATCTATACGTATTTTTCTGAAATACCACCATCTCTCAAGGGCAAATGACAGGGCTATTATTGAACAAAACAATAGTATAATCATCGTAAAACTCGTGCGCAACACCTCAAAAAAATCAACAGTTATCATTTTGCCTCCCCTATTTTTGTATTATAATTTCAACGCGCCTGTTTTTCCTTCTTCCTTCTTCAGTACTATTTGAATCGATTGGTTTTGTTTCACCGTAACCGGTCATTGTAAACCTTTCACGCGGGATTTGTGCCTCACTTACAAAGAAATTAACGACTGATTCTGCCCTTTTCTGAGATAAAACCTGGTTATTCTGAAACTCTTCATTATGGATAGGGACCGTATCGGTATGTCCTTCAACACTTACCTGTCTGTCAGGAGATTTTTTTATCAGGCTTGCAGCCTTAAGCAATGTCTCCCTGGCCAGGGGTTTTATATCTGCTTTTCCCGTATCAAAAAGGAGTTCTGCAGCCAGGCTTATAACGGTCCCGCGCTTTGTTTCAACAAAATACTGCGCGGGAGCTAAAAGAGTTATCGGTTCTTCTTCGGGAGTTATAGAAACAATAGGCTTTGTTGTGTCTAATTTTACCTTGACAATACTGCTTTTCCCTTCATTGCCGACCTCGTCTTTAATCAATAATTGGGCGTTATATTCCCCGTCCGGCAGAGGATTACCCCTGTCGTTATCGCCCTTCCATATTATGTTCTGGGACGGCCTGCCTCTATCTTTAAAAACCCTCAGCGCTGCATCTGTGTATACTGCTTTAAGCGCCCATTCAGATATATCGCTTGCGTCTTTATATTCAATACTAAATGTTGTCGTATCCCTTTCTCCGTCATTATTGGGCGAAAACAGTGTAGGGTCCGCAGAAAGCCATACTTCAGGAGGAGTATTATCTATTTTTACCGTTTGTTTCATGGTAACGGTCTGATTGCCTACAATATCTTTGGCTTTAAAGAAATAATTATAAATACCGTCTTTTAATACAACTTTATCTTTATTTTTTCCCTCCCATACCGCATTAAGCGGAGGGGCGCCTGTCCCGGAAAATGATCTGCATGGCTCTATATTATCTTCTATCACAAGCTCATATTTTTCGCACGGGCTTTCATCCTCATAAATTAAAGAAAAATTTGCCTCATCTTTATATCCGTCGCCATTGGGTGAAAATATAACCGGGGCTGCGCTGACCTTCAAAACCGGGCTTGTCGTATCGATAACAATAGGTTTTAAAATAGAGAGTACATTATTGCCTGCCTCATCAGTAACCTCAAGCAAATAATCATATTTGCCGTCAGGAAGGATTTTTTTATCATCGTTCTCTCCAAGCCAGGAAATGCTCTGAGGCGGGTTACCGGACCCCCGGAAGGTCCTGAGCACCTCTGTTTTGCCTCTTAAGATCTTTAGCTTCCATTCCTTAATTTTATTAAATGCGCTGACCGTTATAGAAAACTTTACAGAATCTTTAAACCCGTCCGCATTGGGCGAAAATACATCAAGATCCGAAACAACGCCTATGTTGGGTTTGGTTGCACCGATAACAAGGGCCTGGGGCTCATTGACACTGCTATTGCCGACAACATCTGATGCTTCCACATGCCAGCGATAGGTCCCGTCCGGCAGGATCCCTCTGTCATCGCTTTTGCCGTCCCAGACAATATTCTCCACAGCACTTCCCAGCCCTTTGAAGACTTTAACGACTTTTTGTGATGAATTCTTTATGGCCAGTTTCCAGCTTTCAAGAGGGCTTGCATCACGAATATTCAATGTAAAGGTAGTCTCATCAAGGATGCCGTCATTATTAGGCGAAAATAGCGCAGGGGCTACGCCTGCTGTTATTACCGGAGGCGTTCTATCAATCTGGACCGTTTCTTTCGGTATCCTGGTTTCATTGTCTGCTATGTCCAGAGCTTCCATATAATACGTGTAGATACCGTCATTGAGGTCTTTTTTATTATCATCCTTCCCGTCCCACACGAACACCTCTTTCTGTTTATTTCCCATGCCGCTGAAGGTTTTAACGGGCTTGCTTATGTCATTTAAAATAGACAGCTTCCACTCAACAGAGTGGTCATCGGTTATATTAAGAGAGAAAGTCGTTTCCTCATATTTTTTATCCCCGTTCGGAGAAAATATTTTATTATCCAACCCGACCCTTAGCATAGGCGGGGTATTATCCACATCTGCATAAACAGGTGCAGCGGACACGGTATTGCCTGCATTGTCCGTCTCCGACAGAACCAGGCTGTATACACCGTCATTAACCGCTTGTTTTTTATCATCTTTTCCGTCCCAATAAAACCTATGGGGAGGAGCCCCTTTGCCGGAAATTTCCTTAACTATCTTTCCGGTGGAATTTAAGATATTCAATTTCCAAAGCCCGGTCGAAGTAACGTCTGCTATTGAAACATCGATATTTAAGATATCTTTGCGCCCGTCATCATTCGGCGAAAAAACTTGCGGGTATACTTTTAACAGCGACACCTTTGCTTCTCTTGTCAGCTTGAGAGTCTGGGGTTGTGTTTTAAAACGGTTCCCGGCATTATCCTGAACAAGCAAATAAAAATTATATATGCCATCAATGACATCTTCATTAAAATTGCCTTTACCATCCCACACTGAGGCAGGCTTTACATCCCCGACCCCGGAAAAAGAGCGTACAGCCATGTTGTCTTTCTCCTCAATCGATAACAACCAGCTGTTTATTCCGTTGTCGTCACCGGCTGCAAGCGAAAACGTCACCTCATCCTTAATTCCATCCCCGTTCGGCGAAAATTCAATTAAATTAACAGATAACGAAGCATTGGGGATAGTCCTGTCGATTATTATATCTTGAGGCGCGATAGCCTCTTTATTGCCGGCTTTTGTAATAACATTAAAATCATAAGAGTATATACCGTCCGCTACCAGGATCTGGTTTTCATCCCTTCCGTCCCACTCCAGCCTCTCAGGCGGAGGGCCGTCTCCTTTAAAGATTTTGATTAATTGCTTATTTGTATTTCTTATCTCAAAAGCCCATCTGCTAATATCCTCTTTTGGGGTGGTTACTGCCAGTTTAAATACAGCAGTGTCCTTTATGCCGTCTTTATTCGGGGAAAAGATAGTTTTCCCGACCGCCGCTGAAGTGGATAAAAACAATATCATTAGAAAACAGACAAATTTTTTAACCATAGCCAGCTCCTTATTATCTTACTTGTTTATTAATTTCGGTACGTAACATTTCAATTCTTGTTTTTACGGCATCAAGCCAGCTGGGTCTGTCTGCCATTGAAGCTGATTTTTCATAGACTCTCTGATACAAAGAAAGAGCTTCTTTTATATCGTTGCTTCTCTCATAGTGTTCCGCTAACCTGACCATTGCATTAAGGGCAAAAGGGTCAGCATGATTTCCTTTTTCTGATATAAGTTTTTTATATGTATTTACAGCCTCTTGGGTGTTTCCCATTGCAATATAATCTTCGGCTATACGAAATTCCAATTCCCCCCATGTTTCGCTATTCTTATCTAATTTATCCAGGCCCAGGGTAATAACTTCTATAGCCCGCTGGTATTGGTTTTGTTCTTCATATATGGATGCCAGCTGCATGGATATGTCAAAAGCCTCTTCCTTATCGTTATACTTTTTCTGATATACCTGCATGACAGCCGCAGCCTTATCCCATTCCTTGATTTCCCTATAAGCTATCGCTGTGTTATAGAGCGCGGTAGCTATATATTCAGAATCCGGGTGTTCATTTGCCAGCTTTTCAAATGTGACAGCTGCATCAGCAAACTGTTTTTCTTTAAATTGTGCAGAACCTAAATAAAAAAGCGCATTTTCTATGCGTTTATCTTCAGGGAAATTTTCTATAAAACGCTTATAGACAGGTATAGCCTCTTTAAACCGGGAAAGTTTATAATATGAGACGGCTAAATAATAATTTGCATCAGCAAATTTATCGCTTTCAATAAGTTCGCTGATTACTTCGTCAAGCAGTTGGACTGTCTCGTCATATTTTTTATTCTCAAAGAAACTCCTTGCCAGCCTGAAACGCAGCTCGACCATTATGGGTTTTCTTCCCATCGCTGCTATATCGTTCTGTAATTCTGATAATATAGTTTCCTTGGATTCCGACACTTCTATTAAAGCAACTAAAAAATCCAGGGCATCATAGGCTTTCGGTTCATTGGGATATTTTTCAATAATCCCTTTTAATGCCTTAAAGGCCGGAGTATTATTTTTAGAATTATAATAACACTGCGCTATCCGG
Source organism: Candidatus Liberimonas magnetica (assembly GCA_020523885.1). Lineage (NCBI taxonomy): Bacteria > Pseudomonadati > Elusimicrobiota > Endomicrobiia > Endomicrobiales > Candidatus Liberimonas > Candidatus Liberimonas magnetica. The sequence goes on from JAJAPY010000006.1 coordinate 32,317, forward strand.
AGATGAGCATCTGCCTCTTCCTTGTCGTTTTTCGCATACCGTTCCAGTATCCTCTTATAAACCTCTACAGCCTTATCATAGTATTGAGCACGAAAATAAGTATCAGCGGTTTTCCATAATGCATCCGCTGTTTGGGGGCTGGCCGGAAAGCTTTTTTCAAGACTTTCCCATGTTTCAATAGCCTGGCTAAAATATTCAAGTTTATAGTAAGTATAGCCCACACGAAAGACCGCGCTCGGGGTCAGGTTATGCCCTGAATTTTGATTAAGAAACAGGTTATAAGCCTCTAAGGCTTCTAGATATTTTTTCTGGTTAAAAAAAGTATTTGCTATTTCATATTGATTCACACTAAGCAGGTCTTTTGGAAGTTCTTTTTGTCTGGAAAGCGCTATAATATTTTCTCTTTGGGCCTGTGCTTTTGTATAATCGCCATTTAGAAAGTCGGTCCATGCAAGCCCATCTTTTGCATATATGAGATAAGGGCTTGCCGGATATATAGACTCTATAGAATTGTAAATTTCGCCTGCCTCCTTATATAGACCCTGTTTAAGGTATCCTTCTGCCAAATACAGATAGGAAAGAAGTCTCCATGGGCTTTTGTTTGGAGGGAAAGCTTTTAACAAATAATGATATCCTGAAACAAGAGCAGCATAATTATGATTTAAATAATTTGACCTGCTCATCAACGCAAACGCAGATTCCCTTAACTCCGGGCTTTGAGTTCTGTCAATTACACGCTGGTATGCACTAGTCCCCTGGTCATATTGTTCAAGTTCACAAAAGGTATTCCCCAGAAGTATTTCAACCTGAGAAATAAGGTTATGATCCGGGAAAAGCTGTTTAAATAGCATAAGAGAATCCCTTGCCTGAGCGAAATTTTCCATATTATAAAAACACCAGCCTAACCTGAACTGCGCATTAGGGGCATAGAAATTGCCGGGATGTGCGCTTGCCATGTCTGCAAACGCAAAACTGGCTTCCTTGAATCTTTTCTCCCTTAAAAATGACTCTCCTATAAGATAAACCGACAAAGGGGCAAACTCCGCTTTGGGCTCCAGCTGAAGGAATGATTGGAAATTAGCCCTTGCCTGCAAATAATCATTTAATTCGAGATAAGAACATCCTATTTTAAATATCGCCGTACCGCGAAGGCTGCTTCTTGGGTAAAGCCTGATAAACCTTTCATAACTTTTAATTGCACTGTCGTAATCTTTGGCAACAAGAAATGCTTCGCCAATAAGATATAGGGCATATTCCTGAAGGCTGCTTTCCGGATATTTATTGATGAGTTCTTTTAATTTTTCAATAGAATGAAGGGGTTTTTCCATACGTATTAAGGCTTTTGAAGAAAATAAAAACGATTGAGGTGAGTCATTTTTTTCCAAATTTACTAACGCAATGTCGTTTTTGCCTAATTGATAATTAACCAGACCAAAAGCATAATTAAATCTTTTATCGTCCCTGTAAGCCGGTTGTTTGTTAATTACAGCTAAAAGAAGGTTCTCTGCTTCCTTGAAACGTCCAAGAATAATATAACATTGCGCCTTTAAAAGCTTAACTTCATGCTGTAAATATCCTTTTGGATAGCTGCTTTCAACTTTTTCCAATGCATCAACTGCTTTTGAATAATTTTTTCTATTGTAAAGTATTTCTGCGGCCCGGAAGGCAGCACCTTCGCTGGGAACCTTTTTAAAGCTTTCTGACGCTTCTTCAGACAAAGGATCCATATTATAAGAACATTCCCCAACTAAAAACTCTGCTTCAGGCACTAATTTATCGTTGGAATATTTTTTAATGAATATTTGATATTGTTTTATGCAAGCTTTTTTATTATCATTAAACAATTCAGAAGCTTTCTCAAAAAATTCAAGAGCAGATATTTTTGATTTATCAGATGAAAGTGCATTTGAGCTTAGAAATAGAAAAATAATTGTAAAAATAGTGTTTTTAAAATAAATATTCATATTATTTTTTGTTTAAATTTAATACCTTATTTATATTTAATATCAGTTCTTTGGCGTTAAAAGGCCGGGGAAGAAAAATATTAGCCCCGGCTTTTATAATTCTTTCCATATTTTCTTTTGAGTTATTTTTACTAATTGCCAGAATTTTGATATGGGCATCTCTTTGTCGGATTGACCTGCATATTTCCAGTGTATTAACCCCGGGAATTTTAGTTTCTAAAATTATCAGGTTCGGTTTGAAAACGCTTATAGCTTCTCCTGCTTCAAAAGCATCTGTAGCTGATTTAATCGAATATTTATAGCCGTTCTTAATTTTATTTATTGTTTTTTCAATGTGTTTTAAAATATCAGGAGCATTATCTATAATAAGGATCTTTATCTTGTTTGATACTTTAAAGTCAAGGTCTTTTGGAATCGGAAAATTATTCTTACTTAAAAATTCAATCAAGTCTTCTTTCCTGATTCTCCTATGGCCTCCCAGTGTTTTATATGCAGAAAGTTTTCCGGATTTAATCCAGTAAACTATAGTCGGCGTGCTTACACCGCATATCCTGCTGATTTGATATGTCGTATATTTATCTGTTATCATAGATATTGAATTCCTTCGATATTTTCGAATTTTCTATTATTTTATTTATTTTCATTACTTTCTATTTTTAATATAGCAGGTAGATCCCTTACTATCAATGCTTTTTACATTAATAAATTGCTTATTGAATTATCTCGATTCTATTTGTAATAAAATGTGATTCTGAATGCTTGTATAATGAAAATAAATTAATTGGCAGATAAAACAGGAAGGTAAAAACTTAAAAGTCCATTTTTAACTATTTTATTTATGATTGATAATTAAATATGTTTTTGAATTAACTATGAATTCTCTTGCCATGCTTGGCTTACAAGATTTTCTTTAGACTCTGTTCCTCTATCCATCTAAACTAATCCCGAGATAAACATTCGGGGCACTTCTCCTAAGTAGGTTATAATTCCATTTGCAAGCATACCTCTTCAACTAAAAAGCACCCACAAGGAGTGCTTTTAATTAGGGTCCCGTACTAAATGCCATCTGCCTGCCCGACATTAAAAATGGTGTCAGGTTTACATAATTGAACCAAATTAAACTTCCTTTAAAACTCTTGCTTAATTAATCTGCAAACAAATCTTTTTAGTTCAACTTGTCAAGCCTTTTAACAGCGATTCAAACCTCTTGAACTTATCTAAAGATTTCTCACCTTCCGACCATATTTTTATTTCATTCAGGTTTATTTTTTGCGATTTTGCAACTAAAAGTGCCTGATCGAGCGATTGAACATCGTCCCAGTGATAAAATGCCGCGAGCCTATCTTTTACACTGTCTGTTGGAGTAAAAAGTTTTAGCTTTTTTATTGTATTATATCTTTTTATATCTACCTCTCCTCCAATCGAAACCGGACCCGGAGGAAATTCAACAAAAAACGGACAATCCTCTCTTTCAAAATGCCTATAATCAGTAGTTCTCTTAAACCCCAGTTCAATCATTGCTTTTTGAATATCTTCGCCGGAATCAGGCGAAACAAAGTCTAAATCCTGGGACTGATATTTATTATTACTGTAAATAGACACACAAGCCCCTCCAACAAGGACAGCATATATCCCTTTGCTCTCAAGTTTCTCACTAACTATAATTGCCAGCTCTTTTAAAGTTAATTTCTCCCATTTTATACTCATAATGGTTTTCCCTTTCTTCTTGGTCTGGTCCGCATTCTATAATATTTTTCAATTTCTTTCTCAGGTAAAACATCAAGCGCTTCCTGTAAGAGCTGCTTAAGGGATTTTAAAAAGGGATAACTGGGGTTAAATTTATATAACCTGACATTACCTTTGTTTTGGGCGGCTATAACGCCACCGTTTTCCAGACGTTTTATTTGCTGCTGAACGCCATTAAAAGGAATCTCAAAAGTTCTAGCTATTCCCCTGGCATAACCATCGCCATAATTAAGAATATAAAACAATACCTTTTCTACTACTTTATTACCTAGAATAGGTTCTAACATTTACTCACCTCGTGACCATAATATTTGTTCATCTGAACATAATATATGTCCTATTGACCTAATTATATGGTCATTATAATAGATAAAACCTAGTTTGTCAAGTCCCGCAGTATATTTAATCTGTCCATTTTTTGTAGCTTTTGCACTTAAAAAATGTCTCTTATGCAGGTTGGCGCTATTTTTCACATTCCCATGTGCGCTTCGCGACGGCTTTGAATCCCGTTATCAAACATGAAAAACCTGCACAATGCCGCAAGGGCACTCTGCAGGTTTTTTAAGGGTCCCGGACTGGACGCCAGCCGTACCTGTTTTCAACAAATAAAAATATTACAATATCATTGATATTACTATACTTTTTCTATTTAACAGCAACTGCAATATAATAATCCTTCCCTTCTTTTATTGCACGGTTCTCGAACCCCGCTTTTTCCATAAGCGCCATCATGCTTTTATCTTCAGGCAGATGATCGTGTCCAACTGGTCCGCCGACTTCGTGATGAAACGAGTTAATCGTTTCCCTGACATCCGCATGGGCTATTATTAAAACACCTTTAGATTTAAGAACTCTGAACATTTCTTTTAATACTTTTAATTTATTTGGGAAATGCGGAAAAACATAGAAACAGATGACTTTATCAAATGTATATTTATTAAACTTAGTTTTCTCACCAAGTTCAAGTTGCTAGTGCAAAATTGACATGGTTTGTAGTGGGTTTGTTAGAGTCTTTACAGGGTTAACCCTGTAAAGAAAAAATCTTGAAAATATTATAAACTTTTGATACTCAAGCAGCAAAAGGATGAAAAACATGAGTATCAAAAGAGAACCTAAGTATCACCATTTAACACAAAAGAAACGAGATCGAATTGATGTGCTGTCCCGTGAAGGGTACACACAAGAGGAAATTGCCAAAAAAGTTAAATGTCATACAAGCACAATTTCCAGAGAACTAAAACGCAACATATCTGGTAAGTATAAAAAGTATGTTGCATCAATTGCTCAATCAAATGCTGATGGCCGAAGAGTTTATTGTATTAAGAAATCTAAATTCGACAATCCCGAACTGGTTTCTTATGTAAAAAGTAAATTAAAAGAACACTGGTCGCCTGAACAAATATCCGGACGGCTTAAAAAAGATCATCCTGATATGTATGTAAGCCATGAAGCTATTTATCAGTTTATTTATTCATTAAAAGAGCCTGAACGTAAAGAATTTGTAGCTTTGTTAACCCGTTCACACAAGATAAGGAAGAGAAAGTACTCTATGAAACCATTAAAGAAAACAAAAATTCTTAACCGTGTAAGCATTGATGAACGGCCTTCTATTGTAAATGAACGCATACAGCCCGGACATTGGGAAACAGATACGATGGTTTGTAAATCAAATATCCCGGCTATAGATTCTACTGTTGAACGAGTAACAAGACTAATATTTCTATCTAAACTTAAAAGAAAAAATGCTTATAACAAAGCTTGTTCGGTTATTTCAAAACTTTCTAAAATAAATCCGAAAATGAGGCTTTCTATAACCTATGATAACGGTACCGAGAATGCAGGTCATACTATGATTAATAATTCTATCGGTACTACAAGTTATTTTGCTCACCCTTACCATTCATGGGAACGCGGTTCAAATGAAAATGCTAACGGGCTTGTTCGTAGATTTATTCCTAAAAAAACAGATCTACATTCAGTAACTGATGAACAACTTGTTTTCATTGAAAATAAACTTAACAATCGGCCAAGAAAATGCTTAAATTATTACACACCGATTGAAGTTGCAAGTTCTTTGGACTTTTTTTAACAAAAAATTATGCTTTTTGAGTAATCAATTATTGCACTTCAAACTTGAATGTGCGCTCAGCACTTGCGCAGACATATTTGAAATTATCACCATACTTTTCTTTTGTCTTGTCGATCATTTTTCGGGAATAATCAAGAGCTGTTATTTCTCCGGGTTTTCCTGCCTTCGTTTTCAGAAATGGAAGCAATATCCCCGTACCGCATCCTACATCAAGAATAACATCGCCTTTTTTAATTTTGAACAAAGGTATAATGTCATTTTTAATTCGTTTCACTAAATCACCTTTAATAAATGTATCCCATTTCTCAGCATGCATATCAAAAAACGCTTTACGCTTATCCATTTAGCCTTCTCCTCTTGGGTGAAAATGCCATTGATAAGGCAAATATCAAACTTGAAACTAAGATGATTACAGCCCCGGACGGCACATTTATGAAATACGAAATAAAAAGCCCCGAAAGACACGACACAACGGCAAACAAACTTGAAAGAAAATACATAGTTTTAATTTTATAAGTCAGCTGGTAGGCAGCTAATGGCGCACTTGTTATCAGACTAAATATCAAAACTTTCTTTTGTTGACATGTTCTTAAACCTCCGTTGATTTTTTTGGATAGTATCCTTTCTTAACTCTTTCTCTCTGATGAAACAGTTCAAGAATACCCCATAACAATGTCGCTGCAGCTATACCCAATACAACAGAAATAATTGCATTGGCGACAAACAGTGATGCTCCGAGGCATATTATCCCTGTGATCAAAAACAAATACCAGAGTTTTGTTCCAAAATAGTATTCACCTTTAATCACCATGATATGGCCAAGCCCTGTCAGAACTATCATAGATAGACCCGCAACCAATCCAATTCACCGCACCGCCTTCTCAACAATAATTAATGTTTTGTGTTTTAATCGTTCCTATTTGCTCTGTTCATACCATTTCTCAAGCCATGAGTCCTTTTCGTCAAAAGGGTTTGTCTTCATGGCGAACAGAAAAAAATACGGAAAATGCTTTTCTGTATGCTGCATATACAAAAGCCACTGATGTGTTAATTTATTGTATGCCCGTTCAATATCAACTTTCGTATGATCCAAATCTTCAGAAGACATTTTTGACAAGTTCCTTGCTGCCAGCTCTTCAGTAATATGAAATATGGCCATAATGGTTTCCGTAAATGTTTCATGTTCCAATAGGTTAGGGTTTTGCAGCATACCAATTAAAAAAGGCCTCTTTTCTGTCAAGAATTTGGCAAGTTTTTGAAGGTCTATTTTGTTCATGTCAATATCTGATTTATACGATTTTACGGCATCAAACGCGCATTTAAAATCCATACTGCAGGTATTATTTTTATCAATCATTAAGTCCTGAACATTTTTAAGGTTTTTGTCATGATTTGAAAGATAAACAAGCAAATGCTTTCCGAATTCGCTGAAAAACACTTCAATAACCATGTTAAGCTTTTTAAGCTGACTTGTTTTTTCCCACTCACTGAACAACTGGTGTATGACAAGGGTAATTAATAGCACCTCAATAAAAACAAAACCTATATCGGTTATTAAGTAAAGAAATATATGGTGCAAGTCCCTGAATATCATGTAGTGCAATATGTAAAACGCAGCCGCAAGGACAATCATAACCGCCCCTGCAACAACTTTCCAGCTTATAGATTTTGGCATTTTTTAACTCCTCCTGATTACTGAAAGAAATGGCACCAGGTTTTTAATTGCTGTACTTATTCTTTGTTACTTTTCTTATTTAGTTTCACCAAATGAGATTTTGAATCGCGGCAAGTGCAATTGTCCGCATGCCCTTCGTGCCATTTGATTTTTTCCTGCGGAGTTGCGTTTATAGGCATTTTGTTTTTCAAATGCCAATCTTTATTGATTTTATTCATAACTTATGTCTCCTTGTCAGACTTTAGAAGTATAACTAAAACACAAAAACCGGGCCGATTAGAAGAAATGAGTTCTTCTCGTATTTATCGTCAAAATAATCGTATTTAATCGATATACCTGTGTTTTTTGAAATAAGCAAATCAAGCCTGTTGCGGCTCGTAAAAAGAGCATCTTCTCCATTTTTTAAACGGGCATAAATCTTGGTATCAAACCTGATAAAATGCATGAAATTAAGTTCTGCCTTAACACCTGCAGTCATATAATCCAAAATAGTTGAGGAGTTAGCCGAAAAACCGTTGCGCTTCTGTCCCGCAATAAGCATTCCTTCTGATGCAAGGGATGTATCTACCTGTTCATTAAAATACCCGATAAACGGCGTTATCTTTTGCGTGCCCAGCTTAAACGACACTCCAGCGATCGGATGCAGCGCCCAAACAGATGTATTAACATTCATAGAAACAAGCGGAGCCACATCAGCAGAGGTTGCCTTTGTAAGCACACTGATATAATCCGCGTAGAACCCCAGCATCGGCCTGATATCAGCATCTTTACGGAAGTAGTAAAGGCCGTAAAACATATACCCGTTTTCCGTGCTTTTATCAAGTTTTGAATAATGCCCCATATTACCCAATGTAAACTGAGGGCAGGTATACATCATCATAAGAGCATAAATGGGCCCTGAGTCGCTCAAGGTTTTCATACCGTTTACTCCGGGCACTGTGTATTTTATATCACTATTTATCATGCCGCCCATAGGTGAAATTATAAATTTACCAGAATTTTCTATTGCATAAACAGCTGTACCCATAAAAACTGACAATACGAACATTGTAAGAAACTTTTTTAAACACTGTGATTTCATTGTTTATTCTCGCTTTGTAGTAAATTGGTTATTGCACCTTCAATATTGCTCTTTTCTGGCTCAGGCTCTTTATAGGTATTCAAGTATAAAATATGTGCTGTCACTCCACAGGCAATAACTAAAAGCGGTCGGCATTCATCACCTTGTTCCAGGCAGCGACAAAGTCACGCACGAACTTTTCCTTAGAGTCCGCACACGCATAAACTTCCGCTATTGCCCGAAGCTGGGAATTAGAACCGAAAATAAGGTCTACCCGCGTACCCGTCCACTTCAACTTCCCTGTTTTGCGGTCACTGCCCTCGAACAAATCTTTCTCTTTTGAGGATTCTTTCCATGTTGTCCCCATATCAAGAAGATTAACAAAGAAGTCATTGCTCAGTGCTTCCGGTTTATCCGTAAACACACCGTATTTGGTTTGCCCGAAGTTAGTGTTAAGCACACGCATTCCAGCAACCAGAACCGTCATCTCAGGAGCAGTAAGTGTGAGCAGCTGAGCGCGGTCAATTAATAGTTCCTCAGCAGAAACCGTGTACTTGGTTTTAAGATAGTTACGGAACCCGTCCGCGATGGGCTCAAGCACTGCAAATGATTTTTCATCGGTTTGCTCCTGTGTTGCATCCATTCTGCCGGGTTTAAACTCTACTGTTATATCTTGGCCTGCGTTCTTAGCAGCTTTTTCAATAGCAGTGCATCCTCCAAGTACAATTAAGTCTGCAAGCGATACCTTTTTGCCGCCTTTTTGTGCCTTGTTAAAATCCATTTGTATTGTTTCAAGAGCTTTAAGTATTTTTTTTAATTTATCAGGCTGATTTACTGCCCAGTCTTTCTGAGGTGCAAGGCGTATTCTAGCACCGTTAGCTCCGCCGCGTTTGTCTGACCCGCGGAAAGTTGAAGCTGATGCCCATGCCGTTGATACCAGTTCAGAAATAGAAAGTCCTGAAGCAAGAACTTTAACTTTGAGAGCTGCTGCATCTTGAGCATTAATTAATTCGTGATCAACTGCCGGAATCGGATCCTGCCAAATTAATTGTTCCTTTGGAACTTCAGGGCCAAGATACCGTGCAATCGGGCCCATATCGCGGTGAGTCAATTTAAACCAGGCGCGTGCAAATGCATCAGCAAAAGCCTTAGGGTCTTTATGAAAACGGCGCGCTATAGGTTCGTATATAGGGTCAAATCTAAGCGACAAATCTGCTGTAGTCATCATAGGCCGTGCTTTCTTTGCAGGGTTGTGAGCATCAGGTATCATGTCGCTATCCTTAACATTTTTAGCAAGCCATTGCTGTGCCCCTGATGCGCTTTTTACCAGCTCCCACTCGTAACCAAAAAGCATATCAAAATATCCCATATCCCATTTTGTGGGGTTTGGTTTCCAGGCACCTTCAATTCCGCTTGAAGTTGTGTGCTCACCCTTTCCTGTGCCGAACTTATTGAACCAGCCCAAGCCTTGCTGTTCTATAGGCGCTGCTTCAGGTTCCGGGCCAACAAGTTTAGGATCTCCGGCACCGTGCGCTTTGCCGAAAGAGTGCCCGCCTGCAACAAGTGCAACAGTTTCTTCATCATTCATTCCCATACGTGCAAATGTTACGCGCACATCTTTTCCGGAAGCTACGGGGTCAGGATTACCGTTTGGGCCTTCGGGGTTAACATAGATAAGCCCCATCTGCACAGCTGCTAATGGATTTTCAAGTTCATGCTCTCCACTATAACGTTTGTCGCCCTTCCATTCATCTTCCTTACCCCAATAGATGTCCTCTTCAGGTTCATAAATATCTACACGGCCGCCACCAAACCCGAATGTTTTAAAACCCATGGACTCCAGCGCGACATTGCCGGTTAAAATCATCAGGTCAGCCCAGGATATTTTCTTTCCGTATTTTTGCTTAATTGGCCAAAGCAAACGGCGCGCCTTATCCAGATTAACATTATCAGGCCAGCTGTTAAGCGGAGCGAGTCTCTGGTTTCCTGTGCCTCCTCCGCCGCGGCCGTCAGATGTGCGGTATGTGCCAGCGCTGTGCCAGGCCATGCGGATAAACAAGCCGCCATAATGCCCCCAATCTGCAGGCCACCAGTCCTGCGAATCTGTCATTAATTTTTTTAAATCATTTTTCAGTGCTGCTAAATCAAGTTTCTTGAATTCTTCGGCATAGTTGAAGTCAGAACCCATAGGATTAGAAGCCTGCTGGTGCTGATGAAGTAAATTAAGGTTCAATTGATTTGGCCACCAGTCACGATTTGTTGTACCGCGACCGCTGGGAGTTTTGCTTACTGCACCCGTTACCGGGCACTTTCTTTCTTTTTCCATTTTACCCCTCCTGTTTTCTTATTTGCTGCATTTTTTGCAATAACCTTCCAACACGACTTTTTTACTGATTACTTTAAATTGTTTTTCTATTCCCGCAGGTTCTTTGAGGTTATCATACGCTGTATTTTGAAAATCCATTATTTTGCCGCATTTTAAGCAGCGCATATGATGATGATTATTTATATCAGGGTCAAAACGCTTTGCATCGCCGTAACCTTCAACCAAACGCACAAGCCCTATCTCTGCAAACGACAAAAGAGTCCTGTGTACTGTATCAAAGGATATATTGGGATGTTTTTTGTGGATTTTTTGATATATATTGTCTGCTGACGGGTGGTCTTTATTATTTAACAGCAGTTTATAAATAAGCACCCGCTGAGGAGTGAACTTTAGCCCTGCATTTTTAAAAGCTTCTTTTATCCTGTTCATAATTCATATTAAACAATAATCATTCTTATTTGTCAAGCAGCACATGAAGTTTACTATTTTTTTCACGCAGGTTTTAGCAATAGAGCTTTCCTGTCCATAAAGGATTTTGATTGTTCCGAAATAACAAAACCGGCCTCAATCGCAGAGTTAAGAGTGTTTTCAAAATCCTTTTTTGACACGTGATAAACCGGCTCAACAACAAGCATCTTACCCTGTTCATTGAGCAGAGAAAACATTTCTTTAAACAGCGCTTTTTGATCAGGATGCTCATGCAGCATATAAAACGCAATTACTAAATCAGCTTTGGTTTCAATTCCTGTTCTATCGCTCTGGCATTTATGAAGAATTACGCGCTGTTCAAGGGCTGTGCCTTTGATTTTATTCTCAACTTTTTTCAGCATGCCGTCCTGCAGGTCTACTGCTATAACCTTGCCTTTTTCTCCGGCATACTTCGCTAGAGGAATAGTCAAAAACCCAGGGCCGCAGCCTAAATCAATAACAGTCATTCCTTCTTTAATATAGCTTTGTAGCAGCTTTGCGGGGTTTTGCAGAACCTTCCTGAACCAGTTGTCTAAAAACCCGCTGTTTTCAACAGGGCACACCCTTTTGTTATCTTCCATCATTTTAAAATCTCCTGTTTAATGGCAGCCGTGCTGGCTGCAGGCATTTTGTGCGGTAATCTCTTCAAGCCCGCCTTTTACAAACTCAGCGGCAATTTCTTTAACTGTTCCGGCTATTGCCTTATACGCCTTAATCCCGCCTTCATTTAGTTTTTGTATTGCCCTGCCGCCCATGCCTCCGCAAACTACGGCATTAATATTTTTTCCAGTTAGAGAGCCCATCGGATGGCACATACCATGCGAATGATGCTGGTTTGTGTTGTCAATCACCTCAACTGTGTCTTTTTCCGTATCATACACTGTAAAAAACGGCGCGCTTCCGAAATGGCCGTATACTTTTGCTTCTTTTCCTTCATTTGTTTCTGTAGGAATACAAAGTTTCATTTTATTCTCCCTGCCTGGTTAGGCATACTTCTTGCTTTTTATTTAACAACATTTTTGTAAGCCCGATAATTATAAGCATACATAAAAACACTGCAACAATACTTGGGCTTGCAGACCAATCTAGCCTTAAAGACAACTCCAAGCCTCCTACACATCCGGTTATGCCAAAAAACCAGCCGAAAATTAGCCTTTTAAAAGTTCCATCAACAGCTGCCGTGGCTGAAACCGCAGGAATTATAAGAAGTGCAAACACAAGCAAAACTCCGGCAACTTTAACTGATGATGTAACTACAAAACCAAATGTTGAATAAAATACAAAATCCCACCACCAGAGCCTCATACCGTTGCAGCAGGCTATTTCAGGATTATCAGTTACCAGGAATAATTTATTTTTTGCCAGCCAGTGAAAAAAACCTACCACCAGACATAAGACAGCGATAAACAAGAGTTCTTTTGGCGCTACTGTAAGCAATGCTCCCGCAAGCATTTCCTTTATTTCTTCAGTTCCTGTAGCAGAATGTTCAAGAACGAGCAAGGTTAAGGCTATTGCCCCTGCATAGGTTATACCTATTAATGCTTCTATGGGAACCCTTTCTTTTTTACTGCGGAACAAAACAAATAAAACAGCGCCCAGAAGCGTAAAAATAAGCGAGACTATATAATTCTGCACGGGATACTCATGCCCCCAGCCAAGCAGAACACCCACGCTTGAGCCAAGCGCGGCTACCTGTGCAAGCGATAAATCAACAAAGATTACGCCGCGCCTTACAACATGGTAGCCAAAATACACGTAAATACCCGTAAGCATAAGGCATAAAATTAATGCGTTAATTGCAAAAGGATAATGAAATAGCATCATATTAATTACCTCCCAGCCGGTCTATCATTTCGTCAAAGTGCTTAAAGTATGAGTCCCTGGAAGCGTCAGCACAGGAAGGGGTAAACTTAAAGACTTTTATTCCTGTCTGCCTGGACAAAAACTTTGGGGCTTCATCAGGGAAGTACGGTTCTTGCAACAACACAGTTATCTTATTGCTCTTAATAACATTTATCAGTTCCGCAAGATGCTTGCCTGTCGGCGGAATACCGGGCAAGGGCTCAACATTATCCGTAATTATAAGGTTAAAAGCCGAGGCAAAGTAAACCCATGAGGAATGATAACTAATTATCTGGCTTCCGGATACCTTCTGCATCTTTGCTTTCCAATCTGTTATTTTTTCTTGAGCTTCTTCTTTAAAACTCCTATAATTATTTTCATACTGCCGGCTATTTGCCGGATCTGCGGCTTTCAAAACTGAAAGGACGTTTTCTGCTATCACAATCCCGTTCGCAGGGTCAAGCCAGTAATGCGGATTGCCTTCTGGATGGACATCCCCCATAGATGCATCAACTTTGCCTTGAGGTTTCTGCAAAACAGCAATTCCCTTTGAACAATCAGCAACTAAAATCCTGCTGTTACGCGAACCGTCAAGTATTTCATCAGCCCATTGGTCTAAAGAAAGCCCTGATTTCAAGTATATATCCGCCTTACTGACTTTAATCATATAAGACGGCAGTACTTCCACTACATGCGGGTTTGCATTATTCTTTGCTATAGAAAACACCTCAACTTTGTCTCCGCCGATATACGCTGCTATTGATGCCATGTCAGGCAGTGATGCAGCAATTTTAACCATTGCTTCTGCCGGACTAAGCCCTATTATCAGAATACAGAACATGTTTAATATTTTTCTCATATTTTATCCTTTTTGGTTTTGATTTTCTTATAACTTACGACTTACCGCTTACTGCTGCCGTTTTAGAATTGGTGCGGTTTATGCGGCCCCAGGGAAAACAAAACCTGAAACATATAAGTATCAACAGCATCCAGCCCGCCGGCCGCAGGCCCATCCGGATAAAACCTTTCAAAACTTAAGCGGAATATTGTGGTTTCTTCCATAAGCGAATACCCTATAAAACCCTTGACCGCTTTGTCTGTAAGCTCCTTATTGTCAGGGTTCTGGTATTGGTCATATATAAACCCTGCATTATATCTCTGAGCGAACTTATAATCTGTAAACAGGTAAAAGCCGTTTCTTTTCAGGTTACTGGTTGTTCCGGTTGTTGTGTCAATTACGATATCAGCATTATTTAGAATATATTCCCCCTGGAAGACCAGGCTGTTCTGGTTTTCAAAGTTAATTTTTGCTTTAAAATCAATTCCCGAAATATCGGTTTTTGACTTCCACTGGACATTGTTTGTTCCTTGTGTGAAAGATGCACCTATTTCAAAGGGATGCCTTTCATTAATCATAAAAGAATTGCTCCATCTGCATAGGTACGCGGAAGCTGATTTTGTTTCATCAGGGTGAAAAGATGCACCGTTTAGCACATCCACACTGAGCGTTGATGCAAATTTATCAGAAAACGGCAGCAGATACGATGTCTGAACACCCGTATCATTGAAACCTTCTTTGCCCGGAAGCATATTTGAAATTACCCTCGCTGTTTCAATAAAGGGATATGCATGGGGATGAACAGTATTAAGCTTGCCAAAACCCACACGGTATTTTCCGCCTTTGAGTGCCAGCCCTGAAGGCAACCCCTTGAATATACTTATAAATGCTTCTTCTGTGCCAAAGCCTTCATTTCCTACCGAAAACACAAAATAACCTTTTGCATAAGGATTGAGGTTTGCATCAAAAACCAGCTCGGTTTCACCAAGATTCAATGTTGGCATATTCTGGTTTTCAGATGTTTGGTCATTCGTATATTTTGAGTTAAACTGTCCTACAACAGAAATATTTGGATTACTGACGCCTGCTAACAACACCTGTGGAAATATTAAAAAAGCAAAAAACAAAATTATTTTTAACATAGAAGCCTCCAAAAAAATATGGGTAATGAAAAGCTTTTTGGATATTTACTATAGGGAAGGCGGACTGCGGGAAGATATATTTACAATCTGCGATAACAGTAAAAATGAGTTTGCCTTGCTAATTAGATAGACACTTGGGATTTCAGGACGCAATTCAGCGGGACTTTGTAATAGGGTAGAGCTTAGTGAATACAACGCAACACATACAAAACAATCTTTATGTTCACTTGTATCATTATGAATATGTGAAGATAAAAACAAAGGCAGACTAAGTGTGCTTAAAACAATAAATACCGCAAACAACTTTTTCATTGCATTACCACTTTATAAAATAATAAATGTAAAGTCAACAAAAACGTTCCCCCGTCAAGTTACGTGATGCCATGCCCCGGGATATTCAACCCGCCTTGCCATGTCCAAATATTACTTCTTTTCCTGCGCAGGGTCACGGGGTGTCAAGGACTGACCCCATTTCCGAATTACTGCTTTAGTTGCTTCCAAGGCAATAAATACAACAACTCCAAAACCTGCAATCATTGCCATATCAGACACTACAGGCTTGTTTATTCCAAAAGAACTGCATACTGCAGGTATCTGAATAAGCATAACAAGGAGTACGATCTCCCACGCAATAGACAAAACAAGCCATTTATGCGGAGGTGCTTTAAAAATACTGTACTTCATAGACCTGAAATTCAAGGCAATTACCAGTTCTATAAAAATAAACAGGAAAAACATCTCAGTTCTTGCATGCGTAATATTGCTTATATCCTTAAAGAAAATATAATAGAAAAACGGTATCTCTATTAAAAGCGCCAGTAATATAAAAAGCATAACATCTTTTGAAAATACGCTTTCTTTAGGATCCCGCGGCGGCCTCTGCATGATGTCAGGGTCTGCAGGAGCAACACCTAACGCCAGCGCAGGCAAGCCGTCAGTGCCAAGATTTATATAAAGTATCGCCGCAGGCAATAGCGGTAAATATTCAGGCCCTAAAATTAAAACTATGCCGCCTATTACAACAACTTCAACGATATTACACCTTAACAGATATGTCAGATACTTTTTAATATTATCATATATCCACCTTCCCAGTTCAATTGCTTTTACAATAGTGGCAAAATTATCATCAGTTAAAACCATATCTGCTGCTTCTTTTGTTACCTCTGTGCCTGTTATACCCATTGCAATACCAATATCAGCGTGCTTAAGTGCAGGCGCATCATTAACACCATCACCTGTCATTGCAACAACCTCGCCTCTTTTTTTCCAGGCATTTACTATTTTTAGCTTATTGATTGGAGATACTCTCGCATAAACAGATACTTTATTAACAATTTTTTCAAACTCCTCATCTGAATATTTGTCCAACTCCTCGCCTGTCAACACCATGTCTCCTTCATTATAGAATCCTATCTCTTTTGCTACTGCAACAGCTGTAAGTTTATGATCACCTGTTATCATCACAGGCTTGATATGAACCTGTTTACATATTCTGGTAGCTTCTATAACCTCTTCCCTTGGCGGATCCATCATGCCAACCAATCCTATAAACACCATATCATTTTCAATTTTACTTTCCTCGTATACATCACCTGAGGGGGCATCCTTGTAACTTAAGGCTAGTACCCTTAAGGCATTTTTTGCCATTTCATCGTTTACTAAAGAAACAGCGTTAAAATCAGTTTTTGTTAAATCCCTGACTTTGCTGTTATCTAATAGTTTTGAACACTTTTTTAAAACAACATCAGGAGCACCTTTTATAAAAGCAAGTTTTTTGCCTTCTTTCATATTGTGTATTGTGCTCATCATCTTTCTTTCTGAGCTGAAAGGAAGCTCAGCAATCCTTTCGTTGTTTTTTTTCACCTCATGAGCTTTCATTCCATATTTTGCCGCGGCAACTAAAATCGCTGCTTCCGTGGAGTCTCCTTTGATCTGCCATTTACCTTCTTTTTCATAAAGCTCAGAATCATTGCATAATATACCGGCTTTAAGCAGTAATTCGACATCTGTACTGTCTTTTGCAACACCTTTTAGCTCGCCGATTGGCTCATACCCTGTGCCGCTAACTTCTATCATGTTATTTAAAACAAATATTTTTCGGATAGTCATTTCACCCTTTGTCAGGGTCCCTGTTTTATCAGAACAAATAACTGTTGTACAGCCAAGCGTTTCAACAGCAGGCATTTTTCTTATCAAAGCATTCCTCTTTGCCATTTGATGCATGCCTATAGCAAGAGCTCCTGTAACAATAGCTGCCAAAGCTTCGGGGACAGCAGCTACGGCAAGAGCTACACCAAACATTGTTATTTTTACAGCAAACGCCATGTCAACAGTTCCGCCTGAATATTCTCTGATAAGGCTTACAACTATAACAAGGCCGCATATAGATATTGAAAATATACTCAACCACTTACCTATTTCATCAGTCCTTTTTTCAAGAGGAGTTTTTTCAGTCTTAATTGAGGTTACTTCTTTGGCAATCTTTCCAAACTCAGTATTCATCCCGGTTGCTGTAACAACAGCCAAACCTCTGCCGTAAGTAATAGCTGTTCCGGTAAAGAGCATATTTTTTCTGTCATTTAGCTGAGTTGACTCTGATAATTCATTTATATCTTTTGAAACAGGAAATGACTCCCCTGTTAAAGAAGCTTCATCGCATTTTAAGGAATGGTTTTCAAACAATCTCGCATCAGCAGGTATTTTGTCGCCTGCTTCAAGAACCAAAATATCGCCAGGGACAAGTTCTTTGGACAGAACCTCTATTTCCTTACCGTTTCTTTTTACTGTGATTGACGGTGAAAGCATCTTTTTTAACGCGTCAAGCGCCCGTTCTGCTTTATATTCCTGAACAAACCCCAATATTGCAACAAAAACAACGATAAGCGCAATAATTCCAGCATCAATATATTCTCCTACAAGCACTGAAAGAATAATCGCGATAATCAATATCAGGATAAGAATGTTTTTAAACTGATTTATAAAAATACTGAAAGGTGAAACCTTTTCCTCTTTTGTCAGTTCATTTAAACCGTGTTTTGCCAGCCTTTCCCTGACTTCTGCATCAGCTAAACCGTTTTGAGAACTTGTTTCAAGTATTTTTATTGCTTCATCAACTTTAACAGAATGCCATAATGTTTCTTTCATACAATCCTCTCGATTTAATTGAAAAATTCTTTAACCAACGGAAGCACAACTTCTAAAATTGTTTCAATCATGTTTTTCCTCACAGTTAGTTATAAACGATTTATAAATTATTTCCAGCATTTCTTTTTCTTGCTGTGATATTTTTCCTAAGCCTAGAATTCCGCCGCTTACTTCTGAAATAGCCTTGGCATGCGACATTATTTCAGTTCTAAACCTTACTACTTCATCAGAATTCATCTGTTCACAAACATACTTTGTATACTCTCCCCATGCCTGAAGCAAAGCAGGATCAGGTTTATGCTCAAGCCAGCGTTCCAAAAGCATGTAATCAATGTTTTTATTTGTCCAGCCGAACTTGCTGACAGCTGTAAGCACAGCTTCTTTTTCTTTTAGGCCTATTGTGCCATTTGCCCAGGCAACTTCAACTAACGGAACTACTGCCAACGAAGCTACTGTATCAGGTTTTATGTTCAAATCAACTAATTTCTGTAAAACTGCTTCATCTTGTATCCCGGAAGCTTCTCTTAAAGCATCCTTTGTTTCTTTCATCTGTTGCAAAGCTCTTTGTTTTTCCTTCAACTCAAGGTCTTTCTGAAAGAAAAACTGATCTTCCAAACTTCTTGATGTTCTGCCCATAACATGACCCTCCCTTTGGTTTATCAGCCCTTTAGCGGGTTTCAAGTTTAATGCATTAAAACAAATGCGCCCCGACAATAAACACCGCAATTAACAAAATTCCGCTACCATTAAAAATAAACAACCTGCAAAGACAACGAAAAGTAATAAAAGAAGAATTCGAGACATTAATATTTTATGTTTCATATTTGGATATTCCTACAAGTTTTAATTGTTTTATTTTGATTTCTTTGCACCAGGTAAACGATGTACATGGTGATTACTATTAAAAGCACTATTATAAAAGTATTTGTTTGAAAATCAAACCATGCTGTTGTTGATTTATATACTCCAGCAAAACCAAACATTATAAATATAACTGCAGAAATCCATTTAATCACCCTTTCCGGAATTCTTTTACTCATCACAACACCCGTTATAACACCTATGGCATCAGCTATCACCATTCCCGCCGTTGTTCCGAAAAGAACAGGAATAACATCGCCGTATTTAACTGCAAGGCTTATTGTGGTAAGCTGCGTTTTATCTCCCATTTCTGCTATAAAAAAAGCTATTGCTACTGTCATTATAGGCCCGTATTTTGACTGCTTTTTGTCTTCGCCATCAAGGATATCACCGCGAATAGTCCAAATACCAAACAGGATGAATGATAAGGCAGCCAATAGTGAAATAATATCAAAAGGAACTATCGTTGCTAAGAACCTTCCTGCAAGGACTGCAAGTAAATGATTGAGTAATGTTGCTATAAAAACCGCTGTTAGCACCTGGTATGCTTTATATCTGCTGGCAAAGGCCATTGCAAGCAGCTGGGTTTTGTCTCCCATTTCTGCGAGTGTTATAAATGATAAGGATGCAAGAAATGCTGTCATGGTACCTATGTCCTATTGGATTTCACGGAGTTAAAATAACGCCTTAACAAGATTATTACCTGCAATTATTTCTCCAATGCGAATTAACCTGTCAATTAAAGCCTTATCTCACCTACCTCCCTCATTCCAGAAGCAATTTCTTCTTCAAACTTTTTAACAAGAAAAATGGTGTCAGGCTTGCATAACGAGGCTGTTGCCGAACTCTATTTTCTATCATCTTCGGGCTTGACCCGGAGATCTACAAATTCTTTATCGTCGAAACTGGATTCTCCTGTCAAGCAGGAGAATGACAAAAAGAGGCAAAAGCCTAGTTCGGCACAAAATTTCTTAAACAAATTCGGTGTTCCAACTATTTGCGACTGATATTTTAAAAGAAGACCGGGATTGCTGGTAGCTAATATTTCGGACAGATTGGAATAATATAACACATGATTCGTATCACTTTCGAGAGTATCTTTACATAACTCACTTAATATCCATTCAATAGAACTGGAAGTTTGTTCCAGTCCAACAGCTCTGGATAATAATTTATAAGCTTTTTTCCTGCCATCTTTTTCTATGCCCCTAATTACAAGAGGCATCAATGTTTCATCAGGGCTGAAGGATTTCGAAAAATATTCCACAGCCATCAAACGTATTTCTTCTTCAGGATGATTAATAGCTTCCTTAATTTTATCTACTGAAAGACGCATACATTTCTCCTGCCAAATATATTTTCTTCATTTTAAATATCACTTTGTTCCATCATTGTGCAGGTTATAATAAGTGATACTATTAATCCCTTAGATAGAGTATTTGTTTGGCTTTTTGAGTGATTATGTTCGTGTGTGCTCATAGTGCCTCTTTGGCTTTCTTCCCGTACCAACATTCTACTTCTATACTTTAACCCATGTCAAGTTAGTATAGTTAGTAGTTAGAGAAGCCTAATGCCGTTTTGGCACCGTTTTTCCTTGTTATTAGGCCGTATTTAACTGCGTAACCGCCAGTCGAATGGATATAAGTCAGTTGTTTTTGGAAAAAGACGATTGATGAAAATGTGGAATTTAGATATTATTAAGTCTGTTAAATTTACTAAAAGGAGAAATAAATGAAACGTTTTCTGGCGGTTAGTTTGATCATTAGCATTGTTGTTTTTCCTCTGAGCGCTGAAAGTTCCGTCTACGAGCAGGTACAGAATAGGAACACCAAGTTCCTTGATGAAATAGTAGTAACCGGCGCCCGCGAGGAAGAACCCTTAAAGGAAAGGCCTCAAAATATAGGGGTCATAAGCAAAAAGGACTTAGAAGAGACCAAAGCAGCGCACCCGTCAGAGATAATGAGGAAAGTATCGGGCGTATGGGTCGACACGACAGCAGGCGAGGGGCACAAGACGGCTATCCGCCATCCATTGACCACAAATCCGGTGTACCTATATCTTGAAGACGGCATACCGGTCAGGTCTACGGGGTTCTTTAACCATAACGCTCTGTACGAAGTAAACATCCCCGGCGCCAGCAGGATTGAAATAATCAAGGGCCCCGGTACCGTACTCTACGGCAGCGACGCTATCGGCGGGACTATAAATGTTATCACAAAACCTTCCCCTGCTTCACCGGAAGTTGAATTGAACGCCGAGTCCGGCTCGTTCGGCTGGTACAGGCTACTCGCTACAGGCGGAAACACCTGGGGTAACAGCGGGTTAAGGCTGGGCTTAAATAATACTCACACGGACGGCTGGCGCGACCGCACCGGCTATGACCGGCAGACTATGACCCTTCGCTCCGATCAGGCACTAAGCGATACAGCGCTGCTTAAAACTATGGCCTCTTACTCAACCATAGACCAGAAAACAAGCGGCTCTAACGGCCTGGCTCTGGCTGATTTTAAGTCAAGGCCGGCTTATAACTACCAGACGTTCGATTTCAGAAAAGTCAGCGCACTGCGCGTTTCAAGTGAACTTGAAAAAGAAACAGGAAGAAAAGGCCTTATCAGCCTGATAGCATTTGTCAGACAGAACCAGATGGACCTCTTGCCCGGATTCGGCATATTCAGGTCCGGGAACAATTACTTCGGTTATAATTCCGTTACGAAGTTCTCCTCTTTTGGCCTGTTGGCGAAATACAGGCATGACTTTGACCCTATGAACAGCAGGCTGATAGTAGGAGCGGATATCGACCGTTCGCCCGGGGCCTATTATGAAAAAAGGATCAATGTCACCAGAACCGGGGATAAGTACACCTCCTATACCTTTGCCCCTAATACTAACAATGATTAT
The DNA here is from genome assembly GCA_020523885.1 of Candidatus Liberimonas magnetica. Taxonomy (NCBI): domain Bacteria; kingdom Pseudomonadati; phylum Elusimicrobiota; class Endomicrobiia; order Endomicrobiales; genus Candidatus Liberimonas; species Candidatus Liberimonas magnetica. The sequence continues at coordinate 54,373 of JAJAPY010000006.1, forward strand.
GACTTCGAGGCGGAGTTCACCGGCATATCTCCCTACCTGCAGTGTGAAGCTACGCCGGTCAAAAAACTCCGCGTGACAGCCGGGGTACGTTACGATGACATATCGTATGATTATGAAACAAAACTCGCGCCGAACGCAAACAGGCCTGCGAACACGAAACCCGCTTTTTCGCATTTGAGCCCGAAAGCGGGCGCCACCTATGAACACTCGGGCAACCTGTCGCTGTTCGCCTCCTATGCTAACGGCTTCAGGGCGCCTTCCTCCGGAGACCTCTTCCGCGGTAATTCCGGCACAGCCGCGACAGCTATAAACCTCAAACCCATAAAAGTAGATAATTACGAAATAGGCTTTCGCGGTTCAGCAGGAAAAGCTGTTACCCTGGATAGCTCGGCCTACTATATGACAAAGGCCGATGATATAGTCAATTTCTCTGTCACCCAGAACCAGACCCAGCGGCTTAACGCCGGTAAAACAGAGCACAAAGGCATAGAAACAAGCTTAGGATTTAAGGCGGCGCGAGACATAGATCTGAACGTCTCATATTCTTACGCTATTCACACCTATAAGGAGTACAGGGTATCTTCCGCGATAGATTACAGCGGAAAAGAGATAGCCATAGCCCCGCGCCAGATAGCTGACTCAAGGATAAAGTACAGCCCTTCATTTTTAAACGGCGGCACAGCCGAGCTTGAATGGGTAAAGATTGGCGAGTACTGGGCGGATGACGCGAACACGGAAAAATATGAGGGTTACGACCTCTTTAATTTCAGGGTCTCCTGCAACATTTCCGATAACTGGGCGATTTCCCTGAGGGCTATTAATCTGGCCGATACGCTTTACGCCGAGGAAGTTTCTAAAAGCGCGACAGGCGCCGCGCAGTACTCTCCCGGCCAGCCAAGGACGGTTTTCGCTAACATAAACTACAAGTGGGGAGCGGCCAGTGCAAAAAAAAGTTAAGCTAGCGACCTGTATACTTGCAGGGCTGGCGGCAGGAATTTCTGCCGCAAACCTCAGCCTGCCCGGCTATAAACATGCCTCGCTTATTCTTTCGGAAAACTCTAAATCCGCAGTAAAACCGCTCTACTATAAAGGCAGCGGCGGCAGGCAAGTGCTGGCTGTTTCAGTTAAGAACCGCCTGGAACTGAAAGAGATAGGATTTCGGATGCAGGGCGCCCTCATGCAAAGCTGGCTGCCTCCTGTAGTAACGATGCCGTTTTTTAAAGGAGCGTCTTTTGACCGCGAGAATTACAGCGGTATAAAACGGGGCCAAAACCTGCCCCTGTACATTGTTTTTAACGATTCTCCCGAAAAGCATACACTTGAGGTCATTGACCCAAAGGACAACTCCGTTATCACTAGCGTAAATATAGTAAAACAAACACGCGATGAAAAACACAGCCACTAAAAATTATTTTAGATACCTGACGATCCTTACAGGCATGTTCCTGTTCCTGTCCCCTTTTGCGGTTATACCCCAACTGGCAGGCGAAGTAAACCTCTGCGGCGCGGTTTGCCCGCGAATGTTCTTTATCCTGTCGCCGTCAGGAATAACAAAAGGGTTGCTGAACGGTATTTCAGCGGATTGGTTCGGCGCCGGGCTTGTCGGATTAATACTTACCGTCACATTTTTTTTCGGCAGGCTGTGGTGCGGCCGTTTCTGCCCTATCGGCGGCACCAGCGAGCTGGCCAGCAGGCTCATCCCCAAGAAACTGCATATCAACTACTCATTTCTAAACGCTCCGTCATTCAGATATGCGTATCTCTTCATTTTTATAGCCGGAGCGCTTATAGGAATAGGCGGTATCTCCTGCAAGCTGTGCAATTTCAGGGTCATACCGTTTTTGGCAGGCTCCCCTTTTGTTCCAGGTTACAGGACGTATCTCATGTCTTCGATAGGCCTTGCTGGGATCTTTACCGTATCTGCCGCCGGGTTTTTTGCCGACAGGGGCAGGGCTTACTGCAACCTCCTGTGCCCCGTGGGAGCATTGGACGGTATAATGAATTTTTTCAGCTCAAAGCTGGGCTTTACCCTAAAGACCAGGACAGACCTGGCAAAGTGCAACGGCTGCGGAATATGCACTCCTTCATGCATGGTCTGGGCGCTGGAAGTAGGCGAAAACAAAAAGTTAAAACGGGATCAGAGTTCCTGCATGTCATGCGGGGAATGCGTGAAAGTTTGCCCGAGGAAGGCGATACGCTATGCGAGGTCTTAAACCCGGAATTTGCAACAGGACATGGAATTCGACACAAAATCCAGGCATTTTTGCGTCACAAAATAGTTTTCAAATACACAACGGTATTCTCAAACTATTTTGCTTAGCAAAAATACCCATCTTTTGCGTCTCGGTTCTTCATGCCTGTTGCAAAATCCGGGTTAATATCAATATCTTATGCGGCGCCGCAGGAGTTTCAAGCGGCCTGGCTTCAGTTTTAGCTTTTTCCAGGTGTTCAGGCAACTCCTGCCTGTCATGTTTCGGCTGTGCCGCCGCCTGCGCCGGCATCCTGCTTGCCGCTTTCATAAATAGATCCATCCCCAAAGAATCTCAAAATCCTGTCCCAAACAAAAAACTGAACCTCAATGAATGAAGTTCTGTTTATTTCATTCAACATCTTCTTCCTCAAACCAGCCGTAGAGCGCCGGTAATATCACCAGTGTAAGGCACAGCGAAGATATTAATCCGCCAAGCACCACAACAGCAAGCGGTTTCTGTATCTCAGAACCTGGCCCGTTTGCCCATAACAGCGGCAATAAGCCCAGCATTGCGGTTAAACTGGTCAAAAGCAACGGTCTTAAACGGATCTGGCAAGCTTGAAGCAAAGCGTCTTGTAAAACCAACCCCTGCTGTCTTAGCTGAATAATAAACGTTACCAGAATGGTTCCATTGCCTACCGCTATACCGAAAAGGGTAATGAAGCCTACGATAGCGGATACGCTCAGAGTTATACCAAAAATATACACAGCCAATATCCCGCCTACTAAAGCAAACGGAAGGTTCAAAATAACCAGAATTGCGGGTTTTATTGAACCAAATGCCGAAAAAAGAATGATAAAGATAAGCAGTATTACCAAAGGCACTACAAGCGCCAGTGTTTTCATGGCCCGCTCTTGGTTTTCAAACTGACCGCCCCATTCGATGAAATACCCTGATGGCAAGCCTTTTTCAATATTTTTTATCTTCGCTTTTGTTTCGGCAATAAAACTGCCCATATCCCTGCCGCGAACATTACACTCCAAAACAACCCGTCTCATACCATTCTCACGGCTTATCTGGTTAGGGGCTTTTACAAGGTTAATCTTTGCAAGCTGCGCTAACGGAATCCTTTGCCCTTCAGAATTTGATATCAGAAGGTTTTCAATAGATTTTTCGTTATTACGGCGATCTTCCGGAAAACGCACGCTTAAATTAAACCGCCGGTCCTCTTCATAAATCGTGCTTACTGTTTTTCCGCCAATCGCTGTTTCAATAACCTCGTTAACATCGCTTGCGTTTATGCCGTAACGGGCGATAGCAGCCCTGTCAATATCAATATCAAGCTGTAGAAACCCGGACACCTGCTCTACTTTAACATCAGCAGCGCCTTTAACGCCCATTACAACATGTTCTATTTCTTCGGCTTTTTCCGCCAACAACTCTAAATCATAACCAAAGACTTTTATAGCAACATCCGACCTGATACCGGATATAAGCTCGTTTACGCGCAGGGCTATAGGTTGAGAGAAATTCAATTTTAATCCAGGAATTACGCTCAGTTTTGCCTGCATTTTATCAATTAGCTTGCTCTTTGATTTAGCTTTCCAGTATTTTTTATCTTTTAGCATTATGAAAACATCGTTCTGTTCTGGGCCCATGGGATCTTCCGAAATCTCTGCCCTTCCGGTTTTTGTTACCACTGTGCTTACTTCAGGAAACTCCAATATTAGCTTTTCAACCATATTTCCTATCCTTACAGATTCATCTAGAGAAACTGTCGGGATCTTAACGATATTGAGCGCGATAGAACCTTCATCAAGATAGGGAAGAAACTCTGTGCCAACCAACCGGAAAAGGAACATTGATACAACAAAAACAATTACAGCCGCTGATACCGTTACTTTTTTGTATTCCATAGCCATTTTCAATAACGGGACATATCCCTTCTTTATCAGCTTTATTATTGTGCTGTCCTCTTCCTTATCATTTCCTCTAATAAACAGTGAACCCAAGATTGGTGTTACACAAAGCGCCACAACAAGCGAACCCACCATTGCGAACATCAATGTTAAAGCAAGAGGCTTAAACATTTTGCCTTCCACAGCCTGCAAGCTGAAAAGTGGTATAAAAACAAGAATAATAATGAGTATGGAAAACAATACTGGCCTTGCAACTTCAGATGTTGCTTCAATACAAATGGATACAATGTTTTTATCTTTCTTCTTTTCCGTAATATGCCTGAATATATTTTCTGCGATAACGATATTTGCGTCAGCTATTAAACCTATGGCTATCGCAAGCCCTCCTAAGGACATAAGATTTGCAGATAATCCTGCCCTATTCATCAAGATAAAACTTATTAGCACAGAAAACGGCAGGGAGAGGCATACTATACTTGCAGTACGGAAATCGCCGAGGAAAAGAAAGAGGACTAAAATGACTAGGATGCCGCCTTCCATCAACGCTTTGCTTACCGTATGAATACATGCCTTGATCAGTTCTGTCCTGTCGTAAAAAGGCTTTAATGTGATGCCTTTAGGCAGGCGGGCCTGTATCTTTTTTATTTCTTTTTTTACCAAATCCACCACATCTTTAGAGTTTGCGTCTTTAAGCATTATAACCATACCGCAAACCGCCTCGCCTTTTGCATCCCTTGTAGCTGCGCCCCAGCGGATCTCATGGCCAATTCCAACACTACCTATATCTTTTACATAAACAGGTGTGCCGCTATTGCTTGCCACAACTATGTTTTCAATATCAGCAACGGTTTTTATCAAACCATTGCCGCGAACAACTATCTGCTCCTGCCCTTTAATAATGTAATTTGCCGGGGCTGTGGAATTATTTTTGCTGAGCGCTTCTGTAACTTTTTCTAAAGTTACATCGTATTTCAGCAGCCTGTCCGGGTCCACTATTACCTCATACTTCTTTGCAAACCCGCCGAACGAGTTAATTTCGGTAGCTCCCGGGATAGAACGAAGCTGCGGCCGTATTACCCAGTCCTGCACGGTTCTCAGTTCAGTAAGGTCAGCCTTATCGCTTTCAAGCGTGTACTGGTATATTTCGCCAAGGCCTGTGCTTATAGGCCCCATTTCAGGTTCAAACCCTTGAGGCAGCGCCTCTTTTGCAATTTGGATTCTTTCAAAAACTACCTGTCTTGCAAAGTATATATCAGTATCATCTTTAAATACTACTACCACCTGCGAAAGCCCTGCTTTTGACAGAGACCGGATTGAGTTTACTTTCGGCAGGCCGTTCATCTCTTTTTCTAAAGGTGTGGATATCAACCTTTCCACTTCTTCAGGCGCCAGGCCCGGCGCTTGTGTCAAAATCATAACCTGCACATTGGTAACATCGGGGAATGCATCTATCGGCAGGTTCTTCCAGGCAACAATACCGCCGATAATAACAACTGCTGTCATGCAGAGCACTAAAAACCTCTGCTTAAATATAAATGCTATAAATGTATTCATAGAAATATTTCTCCAGTAATTTATTCTGCGCAGCCTTCGCCCATTTCAGCTTTAAGCAGCTCTGATTTTAGAAGAAAACTGCCTACAACTGCTATTTTGTCGCCGTGTTTTATCCCGGCAAGGACCTGAACATAGCCGTTATCCTCAAAACCGGGCTTTATCTCTCTGGCGATAAATTCCTTATCTCCATTTGACACAAAGACGATCGCTTTATCATCTACTTTTTGGACAGCCTCTTGCGAGACAGAAAGGAATTGACCTTCGCTGATAATTATTTTGCCGGTAACGAACATGCTGAATTTGAGCAGGTATCCGCTGTTGTCTATGTCCGCGCGCACTTTTATAGTTCTTGATTTCTCATCAACCCGTGGGGAAATAAAGACTATTTTGCCGGTGAATGTTTTGTCTGGATAGGCTAGGGACTTAACCTTTATCTTCTGTCCGACTTTTATCTTGCCCGCGTCTTTTTCATACACATCAAAGTTAGCGCTGATAACACCCAGGTCAGAGATACTAAAGCAGGAAGTAATCTCATCAACATGCTGGCCCTGGCTCACATTTACGGCTGTGACTATTCCGCTATAGGGTGAAACTATTTCGCTGGTTTCTTGAGCTTCCTTGATAGCACCTAAAACATCCCCCTGCTTAACCATATCATAATAGTTAACGTCTATCCTGGCTACTTCACCGGCAGCCTTAGGCATCAGGTGATATACTTTTTCAGTATCTTTTGCTATTTCTCCGGTAACGGACAAGGTTTCTTCCATACCGCGGTAAGCAGCGGTTTTTAACTCAAGTCCCATAGCTTTCCTTGACTCTTCGCTGACAGCTATCTTTGTATCCCGGCAAAGTTTACCCGCCTTTTCTTCATGCCCTGCGGCATCAGGGTGTTTTTCTTCTGTTGTAACTGTATTATTGCCGCAGCCGGCAACACTACCGACAAATAAAGCCATGATAATGAAGCTTGTTACTTTATTCATGACAGATCTCCTGTTTTTGTATATTTACATATCTTCATTTATTAGCCTCTCTATCAACGCAAGTTTTTTATTGTAATTAACAATAGCCTCATAGTAGCCCAGCTTGGTATTTCGCACGGTTTTTAAATTGTCCAGATAAGTTAAAAACTCCGCCTTGCCTTCTTTATATTGCAAACCAATCAAACTTTGTATTTCATTGGCTTCTTCGACATTCTTCTTTAACAAGCTGACCTGTTTAGCCGCGGATTCCGCTTCTATATATGCGTCATAAACACTGAGCTCCAACTGCTTTTTTAAGGAAACTACCTCGTTTTCGGTTTTATCAAGTTCAATCTCTTTTTCCTTGATGTTCCCGGTATTTATATTCCACAAAGGAAGCGAAAAACCCAGGCTTGCGCCCAATGTTTTGTTTTGTCCTTCCTGCGTTTGTATAACACCCAGGGTTGGAGTAGGCAGTTTTTCCTGCCGTGCCAGTTTAATGCCTTGCTTATTTAATTCCAACAGCGCGATCCTGGCCTTCAGCTCAGGATTCCCAGATAGCGCCTTTTGCATTAAAGCATCTTGCGTGAGCTTCTTATCAACAAAAGAAAGCTGTTCCTCAAGCATAAACTCGTAATCAACAGGTTTTCCGATCAGATAATTGAACTGAGCCTTTGCAACCCTGAACTCCTTTTGGGAAAGCTGCAATTCATTTTCAGCCCCAGAAAGTTCAATCTTTGCCCGTAACAGCTCATTGAGGTATATTGAACCTGAATTATACTTAACCTGAACACTGTCAAGCAGTTTTCTCACAAGGTCAAGATTCTCCCTGGCAATTTCATTTCTTTTTTTAAAAAGCAGAAGGTCATAATACCGCTCTTTTACTTCCAAAGAGATTTCCAGCCAGGTTGAAGATAGTTCTTCGCTTGCTATTGTGATAAGACCTTCAGCCATACTTTTGCGGCTCCCTCGCTTGCCGAATACTTCAATTTCCTGGTTTAAAGTAAGCTCATAACTACCGCTATCTTTGGACCAGGGATCAGACAAGTCCGTAGTTTTAAAATCCAAGGACGGATTTGGATAGGCTCTTGTCTGAACCAGCTTTGATTTGGCTATTTCCACGTTTTTTCTCGCATTAACCGTTTTAGTGTTATTGCCGCTTGTAATGGCTAATGCTTTTTTTAGAGTAATATAATCTTCAGCTCCACATAAGTTGTGGGACACAGTAAGGAACATAATTAAAAGAGCGCTTACTCGTAAGAATTTAGTAATCATAAAATACCTCTGGCGATATCTATAGCCAAGGTAGAACACCTTAGCTAAACAACCTACTTAGTAATTATAAACTTTGATTTATAACGATTTTACAGGTACTACAAGGAATACTTAGATGTTCTGTGGAGGATGTTCGATACTAAGAACAATTAGGGTTTTATAGAAATCGTCTTGAATAATGATGGCTTTTGAAACTGACAGATTCGGGCTGGGAATAGCCCCGTCAGTCGAGATAGTAATAATGTGCCCGGCCGAACAGCAGGCCATGCAATGATGAGAAAGGTCTTTGACAATGCAGTCATCACCACAGAATCCCAATGAAACAAATATAAAAAAAGATAAGACAATTAAATATATTATTTTCATAAAGTTATTTTGCCGGCATCTGCTCCCGCTTATATTATACCATAAAATATCAAAATATTTACTGTCTTTATTCCCCAATCCAGCCGAGTGCCTTTATCGGGTATCCATAATTTACGTCAAAATATCTGGATACCCGCTTACACAATTCGGGCATGACAGTCCCCAACGTGAGGATTAAGGTGCTTGCACGTAGAGCTTCATTTCCTGCGAATGCATACCTTAGAAAGCACAGCATCCCTGAGATAATCTACATTAAAAGGCTTAAGCAGGCAGTCTATTGCCCCTAAATGAAACGCTTCCATGGCTTTTTCCGCATCCTTATATGCAGTAATCATAACTACAGCTGTTTTTGCGTCAATTTCTTTTATTTCCTTAAGAAGCATTAACCCGTCTTTTCCCGGCAGGACTATGTCAAGCATGATAAGGTCAGGCTCATTAAGCACGAATAACCTCAGGACATCGTTTGAATTGTCTGTTACCGTAACCTCATGACCAAGACCTTCAAGCACAAACTTCAGGTACTCCAAAACAGTGATGTCGTCGTCTGCTACTAATATTTTCATTTTTTACCCCGCATATCCCGGGTTAAACCTGAACTTGCCTTGTCTTATATTGTAAAATATAATCGAGAAATTCCACCATTTTTAACTTATATATAGAAGGCGGAAGCGTTTTAACTTCGTTAACTGCCATTTGTTTTACACTTGCCAGGTCTGTTATTGTTAGGTTCAAATCCTTGTCTATGCTGTCATCAACCATCTGATAAAACATTCCTGAATAAACCCCAAAGTTAAAGATATTGTCAATAACCGCTTTATTTATATTTTCTGTGGCTGCATAGACAACCCCGGTGCAGCTAAACCCCATAAGCAGCCCTGTTTTCAGCCTTATCATCTTCAGGTAGCCCCTTTTATCCATGTTATTTTCCAGCTTCTCCATAAACTGGCCGTAACACATTTTGTTAATGACTTCCAAAAGGTTCCATGAAACTGACGGGTTAAAGGATTTACAAAGGATCTGCAGCGCCCTGCTATAAAGCATGTCCCCAAGCAAGACCGCCTCCCCCGGGCCATACTTTATATTTAAGGATACTTCGCCGCGCCTTTTTAGCTCTCCGTCAATAATATCGTCATGGACAAGGCTTGCAGTGTGTATAAGCTCAACAGCCACTGCAAAATCAAACAACCTGTTCATAGCGGAATTAGCGATTTTTTCTTTTAAGAGTATCTTTGCGGAGCTAAGAGCAAGAAACGGCCTCATGTATTTTGCCTTAGCGTTGAAGTAAGGCTCGATATACTGCCTTACCTCCTGCATGGCAATAACATGGCCTTTAACCAGGCTTTTTACCGCTTCAAGTTCTTCGTGTACAGGCTGATATATTGCGCTTAATCCGTCCATAAAACCTCAATAAACAAAAACTTACGGCTGAAGCCGGAGGCTTCTTTAATAACGCAGCCTACTGTGACTTCATTAATTTGATTTGACGGAATCCCTTTAGTGACTACATCATTTTGCCTTCATGAGCCTTCGCACAAGGCTTCGGCTCACACGTCCCCAGATTTCTGTATTGGGGCTTGTCCTCCGTAGTCCGCCATTGAATCTGTGGCGGACGAAGGATGGGTTTTCATGTCGCCTGTAATAATATTTTTCGCTCTAAACATGCCCTGTTCTCAAGGGGTAAATTTAGAGAGTTCATTGATACCCAGAGATTTTTCTATTTCTTCAACTTGACTGGCTACCTTTTTAAACCCGCCTTTTCCAAAAACTATTTCTTCTTCTTTCTCAAATTGTTCTGCCAATCCTGCATACTCATCAGGCGGAACGATGTTACGAAACGCCGGGAATAAAACAGTGTCTTCCTGGGCTTTATGCGGCCGGTACATATTAATAAAGGCACGCAGAGAACTTGCCAATCTGTTTTTATCCGGCGCATTTTGTTGAGCCTTTATAGCATAGGTTATTTTACGCCCTGCTTTATGCTGTTCTTCAAGGGCAGCTATCATATAAGCAAGATTGTTTGTTTTACGGAACCTGTCAAAAATATATTTTTCCTCAAGAACTTCATGGTAACCCTGGATAAAACTGCTGACAATATCGGTTGATTGGGAAAGAGGTTCAGCAGGAAACACCTCATTATTATTTATGCGCTTTATTATCTCTTCATAAATGAGCAGCAGCCGGCTGATAACGCCATGTTCACGCATGAGGTCCTCATTGGCTGAAATCAAAGTTCCTGTTTCCTCATTCGCTTTATCGAATCTTTTTTTGACTATAGCCCAATTCAGTTTCTTAAAGAAGCTCGCAATATATTTACCCCGGTCTATCTGGTAATCTGTCATATAAGCGTGTTCAAAGACATCCAGCACCGCCAGCGGCTTTGCAGCTGCGATTTGCCCTGTATCGTGTTCAGTGACCCATACATTTATAAGTTTCCCTGTACGCGGCTCCAGGCAGAGTATGGCCCAGCCTATCCCGCGCATTGCTGCAGTTGAAGTAAAATCCTTTTTCCAAAGCTCAAAACTTCCAAAACTCTCAGTTATATTCTCATACAAAGCGCTGCCTTCTTCCGGGCCGCCCGTCCCGCCCAGGTTTTCAAAATAATATTCATGCAGCAGCGCTCCGTTAAGTTCCCATCCCAGCCTGCGTTTTAATTCTGCGTATTCCGGAGTGTTATCCTTATTATTGGCAGCTAGAATGCCAAGCTTTTCTAAAATGGAATTAGTGTTTTTTACATACCCCTGGTAAAGCTTAAAGTGATTGTTCAACAGGGTATCGCTGAAACCTTCCATACCGAGTAAGACGGAAAAATCTTTCGCCTGAATAGAAGCCGCCGAATCAGCAGGCACTGTTTTAATACGGGGAGGCACTACTGCCAGCGCGCCCGTCCCTAAGAAAATGATTAGCAAAGCAGGTATAATTTTCCTATATTCTTTCATCCTAATCCTCCAGCCAGATTTTTTTAGTTGGCGCTGTTTATATAAGAAAAAGCTGCCAGGCTTGCTTTTGCGCCTTCCCCGCAGGCGACGATTATCTGTTTTGCCGGCACATCGGTTACATCCCCGGCGGCAAAAATACCCGGCACACTTGTCCTTGACCTGCAGTCAACTAATATCTCGTTTTTGTCATTCTTATTCACTATCTTAATAAAATCAGAGGAAGGCTCCGCCCCGACTTCAACAAAGACTCCTGCGACGCTTATATCCAGCCGGCTGCCGCCATGTTTTATTTTAACGCCCTTTACGAACCTGTCGCCGTATATTTCTTCCATAGTTGAACCTCTGTAAACCTCTACCCTGGAATTATTTATAACTTTATCCATTATGCCGGGGTCAGCTTTAAACGAGTCTTCTTTTTCAATTACGTAAACCTTGTTTGCTACATTTGAAAGCTGGACAACGGCGTCAAGCCCTGAATTTCCGCCTCCGACAACCGCGACATCCTTGCCCGCAAACAATGGAGCGTCACAGGTTGCGCAGTAGGCAACCCCTTTATTCCTGAATTCGTCTTCACCGGGTATGCCGAGTTTTTTGTGCGCCCTGCCAGTTGCTATGATTACTGTTTTTGTTTTATAATTAGCCTTGCCGGTTTTAATAGAGAAATGCCCCTCGTTGCCTTTTACGGCAGATTCTACTATTTCATTTTCTTGAATCTTTATTCTGTTCAGGTTTAACTGTTCTGTAAATTTATCTACAAGCTGCCGGCCCGTTACAAGCATATAGCCGGTATAATTTTCAATATTATTGGTCCAGAGAGTCTGGCCTCCAAGATCTTTTGAAATGACGATAAAATTCATTCGTTTCCTTGCCGCATATATGCCTGCGGTTATCCCGGCAGGGCCTGCTCCTAGAATGATAAGATCATACATTTATTTATCCTCTATTTAATATTTAATTCTTTCCAAAGTTCGGTTTCATTGAAACCAACAATAATCCTGCCGTCTATATCAATAACAGGCACAGCCATCTCCCCCGATTTTTCAATCATTTCCCGGGCTTTCTGGCTGTCTTTGCTTACATCTATATTTTCATATTCAATTTTATTTTCTGTTAAAAACTTCTTTAACGAATTACATGCCGGGCAACTGGGAGTTGAATAAATTTTTATATTAGGCATATTTTGTCCTTATCCTTTGCTGGAGGCGTTTCCCCGATACTCTGGCATACGGCCCTTTATTTTTTTATCAGCCTGGCGTCCTGCAGTGTCTCAACGACCTGCGCATCAGTCAGATCGTAAAACTCTTCATAAAACGCTGCGACTGCAAACGGAAGGGCGCTGCTGACCTGGACTGAGATAACCTTATCAACTTCTTCGGATATCACGGACAGTGAGTCCCTGTGTGCCACAGGCGTTGCCGCTATTATTTCTCCCGCGCCGCGTTTCCTGGCAAAACGCACAGCCCCAAGCATTGTATAACCAGTGGCCAGCCCGTCGTCCGTTATAACGACCGTGCGCTTTTCAAGGCCGGGGAACGGGCGTTTTCCCCTGTAAATCCTGTCTCTTCTAAGCACTTCCCTGTAAACCTCATTAACTATTCCGTCTATTTCTTCCCTGTTCACATACCCCTGATCAAGAAAATAGTCATTCAATATTACTTCTTTATCAAGGTTCACTACGCCAAAACCCGTCTGATCATTTGAGGGAATAGGAAGCTTCCTTACAGTTATAGGTTCAAGCGGACATTTGAGATAATCTGCGACAGGGTAACCAACTCCTATCCCGCCTCTTGGTATGCCTAAGACTAAGGGATCGGTTAGCTTAGCGCCTGATTTCCCGATTTTATCGGCTAATTTCCTGCCTGCATCTATCCTGTTTTTGAATAACATTTTTAGCCCCTCGATCAACCTTCGCGGCTGCAGCCCCCGCCCTTAACAAGTCACAAAATACCGCGTATGTTCTTGCCCAATCCCGGCAAAACCCAAAGCACCGTACGTTATTCCGCAAAAATGAGAATAGTGACGGCGCTTTACAGTTTCTCCCCCCAAGCCACAGAAAAACATAGTTTTTTGCATTATTTCGCAGATACAGGTTTTTCTGATTCCATAAGGCATTCTTTCCATTCTTTCGGGTTATTCATTTTCCATTCGTTGATTTGCCTCATAATTGATTCTTTTGTATCCATCATTTCAGGCATATTCTTCATTCCCTTCATCCCGCCCCTATCCATGGAACCATGCATTTTTCCCAGAGGCCCCATCTGGCACATACCGGCCATCGAGCCCATTTTACCATGATGCCCGCATGAGAGGCCGAACACTAAAACAAGCACGGCAAAAACATAAAGTATAATAGCCATAACTTTCCCAAAACCTGAAAGGCCTTTCGATGTATTTTCGTGCATTGAAGTCCAGGAACAAATATATCCCAAAGCTACCAGTACAACACTCAACAAAACTGCATGAAATATAAACATTGTAATTCCTCCATTATAGCCCAAAGTCTAACGTTCTAAGTCTTGGGCCGTACCTCGGCCTGTTGACTTAGCACATGGGACTTAGGACTGATTTACTTAGTTATATCCCTAGTAAAACAGAAAGCTCAGCAACATGTTCCTGCTCATCAACTATCACATGGCGGATATCGTGTTCCAGGGTCTCAAACTCATACTGCAGTTCTTTTTTACCGTCAACCACCTTCTGGTAGATCTGTTTATAGAAGTCAATGGCATCCTTTTCCCCTTTCAGGTTAACTTTAAGTATGTCTTTAAGTTCCCTGGCTAAGTGAGTTTCGGCAAGGCCCATCGAAGGTTCTCCTCCGAGGTAGTTGCCTATAAGGTTCCTGAATTTTTCTTCGTGGCTTTTTTCATCAGAGGCTATTTCATTCAACCTTTCAATTAATTTCTCTGCGTTCTCTCCTTTGATTAACTCAGCATGGGACAGGTACTGTATCCTTGCAGCATGCTCCAGTTCCAGGGCTTTGTTCAACATTTTAATCAACTCTTCTTTAATGTTCATTTTTTTACCTCCGTTATTTATCACTTTTTTGTTTTGTTTTTTATGGATTCCGGCTTACTACTTGCCGGAATGACATCACTTTTTGCTTTCATCTTTTTTCATTGATCTTTGGACATTATTGTTTAATTTATACTGCTTATAAATCCACTTCGCTCATCCATGCTCCGTGGATATTGCATTTCTCGATCGTCGTAAACTTGCCGTTGTCTACCTTTAAATGAAGCCCTATAGCGGGGTTCATCTTTTCAGGCGACAAGTAGGTCCTCGAAATATATTTTTTGTCTATATAGCAGTCGATATACATTATGAAATGCTCCGGCAGCATCGGGTGAGTTATTTCGCCTACCTTTATATTGACATCCGTGCAGCCGTCAGGTATTAGTTTACACTGCTTCTTAACGATTATCTGCGGTATATGCTTCCTGTTTGTTTCGAGTTTCTCCGTTTTATCGCTCGGCTCTACTATGGCATCTGCTTTTTCATCGAATGATTTCTTAGGAGCGCTGCAAACAGGGCATTTCTCCGGAGCACTCCCGTCAATAGCTATAAACCCGCATACTGAACACACAATTCCTTTCATATTAATGCCTCCTTGTTAATGAATTGAGCTGAATTTATCTTAACATATCCTCATCTCTTCATCGCAGCACATGACAGGGCTGCAAGGGTCGCAGGCGCACATTTCGTCAACAGCTAATTCCAACCCGCACACATCGCACACCAGCCTGCTGTTCTTTGACAGTTTTGCACTTTTTTTTGCGGATTTTACTTTCTTTTTAGCCTTTTTCATTTTAAATCACCTCCTGCCTCAAACAATTTTGATTTAGTGTTTTTTATTGTTTCAGAGATTTCCTGCATCAGCTTACCTGGATCAAAAGGCTTTAATTTACAGTTTTTAAGGCCGCATATTTTCATTATCAGCCCATACTCATCCTGGGTATAATACCCTGTCATGGGAATTACAGGTATATCACGCGCCTTCTGAATATTTCTAAGCTTATAGGCAACCTGAAAACCGCTTACTTTGTCCATTTTAAGGTCCAAAAGAATAATGTCGGGCATAACCCGGGGTATCTCACGAAGGGCATCGCTTCCGTTTGAATACGCATATACGTCATATCCATTGCCTGAAAGCAGGCTTGAGAGTTCCTCCAAAAAATTATTATCATCGTCAACTATCGCTATTTTTTTCTTCATAACCAGGGTCATCCAGCGCTTCTGTTTCATTCAACAGCTTATTTAATTCGATAAAAGAAAGTATGCCAAAAACCAGGTAAAAGGAAACTATCGCCATAATAAATCCGAAAAATACATTCATTGTTATTCCCATATTATCATCTCCTTATTTCAATGCCATTTCATATTAGCTGATTAGGTACCAGCTAACAATCGTTTGGTTCTTTTTTTTACTGACTTTGTTCTATGGGGATGCCCGCGGGCGGCATATATCCTGTCTGGGCATCACCGCCGTTTATGTGCGAGAAATAGTGATCCCGCACTCTTTTCAATATCCCGCTGTAAGGTAACTTATCCGCGTTCTCTATCTTTACATTGCGGGTCATGGATTTATTAGATTCAATTTTTTTTCTTAACCCTATTTTTATCTGGCCCGGGCCAAAAATAAATACAGGGTCGGCATTATGAATAAGAGATATAATTTTGTCATAAAATTTCTGAATATGCATTTCCATATCCCTTTTTACAATATCATAAGCTGGGAAATCCTTCCTGCCGAAGTCATTGTTATAAAAATTTCCATTAGAAGGTTGAAAATATTTTTCCATGTTCGAGTTAACAACCTTTATTTCTTCCCCTTTATCAGAAATTGAAATAATCACTGCTTTCTTTTTGTCGATCCACAAACCCACTTTTGTTTTCATAATGCCTCCAATATTTTCAGGATTAAAATCTATTCTTCTTCATTATTTAAATATCTCGTTAAAAAAGGATTTCATGGCATCCCACGAACGCTCATCTGCCTGTTTGTTGTAAGCAGCACCCGTTGAAGGGTCGTCACCTGCCTCAGAGTTTGTAAACCTGTGTACCGCGTTGGCATATATATTCAGCTCCCAGTCTACACCGGCGTCCTTCATTTCTTTCATAAAAGATAGAAGCTGCTCATTTGACACATAGGGGTCATTTGCTCCGTGAAGAACAAGCACCTTTCCTTTGATTGCTTTTGCATTTAAGGGGTCGGGAGTGTCTAAATTACCGTGAAAACTTACAACCCCGTTAACCTCCGCCCCGCTGCGCGCAAGTTCAAGCGCCACCCCTCCTCCGAAACAATAACCTAGCGCAGCTGTTTTTGTTATATCAGTAATCTTTTGTTTTTTCAGTTCTTCAAGCCCAGCCAGGGCCCGCTCCCTCATTAGTTTCCTGTCTGAGCGGTAAATTCCAGCCTGTTTTGCCGATTCCTCATTAGTTTTCGGCCTTATGCCTTTACCGTAAATATCCGCGCAGAACGCCACGTACCCAAGTTCAGCCAGCTGCACAGCTCTTTTCTGAACATAGGAACCTTGGCCGTTCCATTCATGAACTATAAGCACACCCGGCTGCTTGCCCTTAAGATTATCATCATAAGCCAAAAAACCCTCAAGAGGCACCTTCCCGCTTTTATAATCGATGTTACGTGTTATGATTTTTGCCAAAACATCTGTTTGTAATGCAAAGGCCAAAACAAGCAAAACGAAAACTGAACTTATGAAATCTTTAACCATAGCGCCTCCAAAACATAAATTTATTTCCACGGTTTTCCGTAGATTTTGGAATTTTACTATTTCCAGAATAATCATACAAAATGCGTTCAGGCATTTGAATGCCTTGGTTCCGTATTTTACTGACTTATTTTCTGTTTAAAATAAATCAGGTTATAATTCCAAAAAGATAGTATATTTTGGCAAAAACTAAGTGGAAAAACATCAGCAAATAACGGAACTATCCGATTCCTTAGCACAAGCTTAAGTAGTAAAATAAGTTATGAGAGGACAACCTTAATTAATGAATATACTTATTATAAACTCTAATAATACCCGAAAGCCAGTGCCTGTAATGCCTATCGGAGCATGTAGAGTGGCTGAAGCTGCCGAACAGGCAGGGCATACGGTCAGGTTCCTTGACCTTATGTTTGAAAAGGATATAGCCTCCGCCGTTCGAAATGAGGTAAAGAAGCACCTTCCTGGTTTAATAGGGATTTCCGTAAGGAACATAGACAATAACTCTATGCCCAACCCCGTTTCCTGCTATAAGCAGGTTCAAGAAATAACAGAAGCGATCCGCTCGGTTTCCTGCGCACCTGTAATACTTGGCGGAACAGCTGTAGGGATAATGCCGGAAGCCTATCTTAAGCTTACAGAAGCGGAAGGCGCAGTTTCCGGCCCTGGTGAATTTGTTTTTCCTGAAATAATTCAGAGCTTTGAAGACAACGTGCCAATAGATGAAATCAAAGGGCTTATCACGCTAAAGCATACCTCTGCAGAAGAAAAATATGATAATAAGAATATCTCTGCCTCAGTTTATAGAACACCGGATTTCAAGAAATGGCTGAATATGAACACCTACACATCCCATCTTGCAAGCATTCCGGTACAAACAAAACAGGGATGCCCGTTCAAATGTATATATTGTACCTATGGGATGTGCGAAGGAAACCGTTTCGATGCAGCTCCGGTTGAAAAGGTAATTGAACGTATAAAACTCCTATCTTTGTCAGGTTTAAAAGATATAGAATTCACTGATGCAGTTTTTAATTACCCGTACGAACATGCCTTTGAGCTCTGCGAGGGCCTTATCAAAGCACATACCGGTGCGCGGTTTCAAACTTACAACCTTAACCCGGGGTTCATGGATAAAACCCTTCTTGACGTTATGGAAAAAGCAGGGTTTTATGGAATAGGAATATCTGCAGAAAGCGGTTCAAACAGAGTCCTTAGAGGTTTGCAAAAAAATTACACTTTAGAGGATCTAACCAATGCCGCAGAAGCGCTTCAAGAAAGCAAGCTGCCGTGTTTCTGGATGTTTATTCTGGGAGGGCCGAAAGAAACAGAAGAAAGCATTGATGAAACATTAGAGTTTGCACAAAAATATGTAAAATCTAAAGACGTGGCGTTACTAAGCCTGGGATTGCGCATCTATCCTGGCACAGGCCTTGAAGCTTTGGCGCGCGAAGAAGGGCTTTTAACAGCAAAACCGGAAGAAATGCTTGAACCACTCACATATATCTCTCCTCTTATTGAACAGAAGATTTTGGCTAACAGAATAGAAAGAGCTATACATACTCACCTGAACTATATAGATTCAGGTTTCCTGCAGTCCCCTTTGCTAAATACCCTGTTGCCTTTAGTTCATTTAACCGGTTTAAGCAGGCCTCTATGGAAACACACTAATTTATTAAGGCGTTCTTTACGCATGATAGGAACTCGCTTATGAATACAGCCGGTATGCGCGTAGCATCTATCGCCTTGGCAACACCCCAGCTAATGATCCAGCAGGAAGAAGCTGCCGAGTTTATCCTTTCAAATTACTCTAACAGGCTTAAGAAAAAAAGCGTAGAGATAGCGCGTAAGGTATTCGGCCACCCAAGCATTAAGCAAAGAAGTTTCGCCTTTAACGACCCATCCTGTCTTATAGATGAAAAACCGGATTCAAAAATCGAACGCTTTACACGTTATTCAGTAGAACTCTCAGCCGAAGCGGCAAATAAAGCCCTAAAAGAAGCCGGGCTAAAACCGGAAGAACTTTCTGCAGTTGTGGTTAATACCTGTACAGGCTATATATGCCCGGGTATTTCAACGTATCTAATAGAAAAGCTCGGTTTGCGCCAAGATATTAAAGCCTACGACCTTGTAGGAAGCGGATGCGGCAGGGCTATACCGAACCTGCAATTATGCGGCGCAATCCTAAAGGAAGATAACGATGGTATTATTTTAAGTATTTCAACTGAAATTTGCAGCAGCACGTTTCAAATGGGAAATGACCTAAGTTTGATAGTTTCTAATGCGCTGTTTGCTGACGGCGCTGCAGCTATGGTTTTCTGGAACAGGCCAAAAGGCCTTGCTGTAAAAGGCTCTGCAAGTTATTTTGAACCTCGCTACCGCGAAAATATAAGATTTATACACCAGGATGGGCAATTGCATAATCATCTTTCCAAAAACCTTCCTCAAATAGCCGCCCCCATCATAAGGCAGGCCATTGATAACCTTTTGAAAAAACATGGCTTAGGCCGGGATAACATTTCGGGCTGGGCTCTGCACCCGGGTGGAGAGAATGTCATAAATGCGCTAAAAACAGAATTAGGCCTATCGGAAGAGCGCCTTGAACCGACTCGTTATGTCCTTAAAAACTTCGGCAACCTGTCATCTCCGACTGTCTGGTTCGTTATGAAAAACATAGTTGAAAAAGGCCTTAGAAAAGGGGAATGGTATCTTGCGGCGGCTTTTGGCGCGGGGTTTTCAGTGCATACCTGCCTTTTTCAGGCAGAATAAATAGGGTCTGCTGAAAAATCCAGCAGCCCTTGATTACGGTGATTAATTCAAGATTACAATGATTAATCACCGTTGAAGTATCACTGTAATCGCAGTTACTAATCTCTGTAATCATGGCCAGATTTTTATTTTTCTTCGGACAATCTTTTATAATATTCTTTGTTTACCCCGCACACAGGGCATGACCAGTCATCAGGCAAGTCATTAAACCTGGTTCCTCTCCTTACAGCGTTCTTGGGGTCGCCTTTTTCTTCATCGTAAACATGGTTGCAGGCAAGGCACTTCCGCTTCTTCATTTGATTTTTTTCCTTATGAACTCCTTTTATCTTTACTGGGCCATCTTCTAAAACTGCTTATTCCTTGTGCAACAGGGTTTGGGTAACTTGCATTTTTTAAATGGACCATTATGACTCTTTTAATGTTTGCGATGCTGGATACTGCATTGAGCGCTCCTGAAACTTCAAACAGCCTTTCTAATTCTTTCTGAAACTCCGCCCAATTTTCATCGGTTATTGGAGAAAATCCAGCGCGCGGCATACTGATAACGTTTGAACTGGCAAATGGCATAAATATGCCTTCTCTGCTTATAATTCCTATTGCCGCGGAATATGAACGGTTGGCTGTTTTAACGGTTACATAATAATTATCCCAATCCCTGCTGACAGGAATGTCATAGTAATTATTTGCACTGTTCCCTTCTATATCTATGCCTGTTAAATCGTAAACCCTTAATACCCATTTACTGGTTTCATATTTTTCATTGCTAAGCTTTTTACGCATACGTTCAATGTCCGGGCCGGAGACTTCCCAGTATGCATAAAAACAAAACGGGTCTCTCGGCATTATCTTAATAAGCGTATCGCCATATTTTGCCGGAAGGCCGGGCTGTGCGGTATTCTGCCTTACTGTTTCATTCGAATCGCTGGCCTGCTGGTATTGGGAATACATCTCTTTCCTCCCCCGCCTCTTCGGCGGTGTTTTTTTTATGTTTTTAACAGGTTTTGTTCTATCTTTGTGATAATATCTAAAGGGTTAAACGGTTTTATTATGCAGTCATTTATACCGATCCTCTGCATGAATAACTTGTGTGTTTTATCCGTAAAATACCCGGTCATGGCAACTATGGGTATTCTTGCTGTAGCCGGAAAATGCTTCAGGTCGTCCGCAACCTGGAACCCGCTTTTGCCATCCATTTTGAGGTCAAGAAGAATTACATCGGGTTTTATTTTTTCAGCTGTCCTTACTACAATCGCCGAATCCGAAACACCCTCTGCGCTATACCCGCTTAGAACAAGCATTTCTTTAAGCTCATCAAGAAATATTGTATCGTCATCAACCACCAGCACTTTATTTTCTTTCATGTTATCAGGGCCTCTTTTATGATAATTATATTGAAATACACTTTACTTTCCAATTGTCTGGTTCTACTTATTTCTGACTTTATTCCAAGAGCGGTTTATCATCTGTAAAACTCCCCCCACCAAAAAAAACACCTCTTCTTGTAATTTAAGAAGAGGCATTATCAACAAAATTAATGTTTAAATTAACAAATTATTCAACTAATTTTTTTATTTTCTCAAGGACCGCTGTAATGTCAAAAGGCTTGTTTATTACAGCATCTGCCAGGCTTAAGGTATTTTCTTCTTCTTCATTGTAATTTCCGACATATTTTTTTAAATCCTTTATCATTGGCCTGCCTGAAAGCACTATTACCTTTGCTTTAACCTTACTCTTTCTTATAGCTTTCAATATATCAAATCCGGTTATACCTGGGATCTTCAGGTCCAGTAAAATAAGGCTGTAACCGCCTTTTATGGCAGTTTCTTTGCCTTGCTTTCCTTCATTTACACTATCCACATCATAACCCTCGCTTTTAAGAATCTCGGAAAGTTCAGAGCACATCTCTTCATCATCATCAATAACAAGGATCTTTGTTTTCACATTAACACCTCACTAAAGTTATTTATTATACCTTAAAAACTTCATCATGCCATTTCTTTTTTAAGCGGGATACTGACCGTTACTTTTGTCCCTTTGTTCTCTACGCTGTCTATCTTCAGTTTCCCGCCGTGCAGGTCTACCAGTTCTTTGCAAATAGTAAGCCCAAGGCCCGTGCCTTTGGATTTTCTTGTAAAAAACGGCTCAAATATCTTATTCAGGTCTTCTTTACTTATCCCTGTGCCGTTATCCTTAAAACTTATATCCAGACGCCCGTCTCTTGAAAGGCTGGCAGAGACAGTTATCCTGCCTTTTACAGGCTCAACTGCATGGCAGGCATTGTCCACAATATTGTTAAAGACTTCACGCATCTGAAATGGGTCAATATCCACGCTGATTTCCCGTATAGGCTCGATCTCTTTAAGGAAGGAAATATTTTTATTTTCAAACCTTTCTTTTGCAAAGGTAATGCATTCATCGATAAGATAATAAATCTTTACTTTTTCGTAATGAGGCATCTTAATTCTAGAATAACTAAGCAGGTTGTTAATTATCTGGTCGCTTTCTGAAATCTTTTTTTCTATGTTGTTTATATGGCTCTCAAGAGGCAGGCCCTGGCTTTTTCTTTTTATATTATACACAGCTGTTCTTATTACCCCAAGAGGGTTGCGCAGTTCGTGAGCTACGGTCGCAGCCAGGGTTCCTATGTCAGAAAGCCTTTTTGATTTTGAAAGCTCAAGCTGGGCATTAATAAGCTCGTTGGTCCTGTCATTGACAAGTTTTTCAAAAGTTTCCTTGTCGCGCTTTAGCACCTCTTCCGCCATTCTTTGTTCAGTTATATCCTGCACAGCGCCAATTGATTTGACCGGTTTGCCCAAATCGTCATATTTTGTTTCGCAGATCTCGCGGACAAATTTTATTCTGCCGTTAAGCAGTTTTAACCTGTGCACAATATCATAAGATGTTTTGTTTTTTAAGGAATCGCTGTATGCTTTATTTACCTTATCCCTGTCGTCCGGATGGATAAAAGAAAGAAAAGTTTCATACGACGCGCCAAAATCCGCTTTATCTATCTCAAATATCCTGTACACCTCATCTGACCAGAGTAATTTATTTGTGGCAATGTCGAGATTCCAGCTTCCCATCTGAGACACACGCTGGGCGGTCTTTAATTCTATTTCGTTCTCTTTAAGAGCATCTTCGGCTCTTTTGCGTTCCGTAATATCCTGAAATAATGTTACAAAATATTCTTTTTCAGGGCTATAAGCCGAAATGGAATACCATTTATCGAGGTTTTTTGCGTAACTCTCAAACTTTGCTTTTTCTCCTGTCAAGGAAACCCTTCCGTACCTGCCTATCCAGTCTGCAGGGTCGTTTTCTATCCCGGGAAGCACGTCTGTAACTTTTTTTCCGATTATGTCCTCCTTTTTTAATCCTGTAAGCTTTTCAAACGCTGAATTAATTTCAAGAAAAACGTAATCTACAGGCTTGTTATCTTTATCAAGGATTATTTTATGGAACGCAAAACCGTCAAGCATTCTGGCAAAAAGCAACCGGTATTTCTCTTCACTTTCCTGAACTGCTTTTTCAAGGTGCCGGCTCGTAGAGTTTTCTATGACCGACCACTTGCTTTCCCTTCTTATAAGAGCAAACTGATGGTTGCTCATAACATCTATTATCTCGTTAGGCCCGCACTTATCTATAGAGTACGTGCACATTGCAAGCATTTTATAATTGCCTATTACATTATTTACTTTCTCTTCATAGGAAGTAAAACCGGACCAATCCTCTTTTTCAAGAAAAAAGGTGTTGCCGGTAAGCCTTAACCCTTCATAGCCATTTTTTAGAGCTTTTTCAAGCCTCTGTACCCAGCCGGCCAGAACCCTGTCTGCATCAAAAACCCCGTCTATTTTGTACCATTCTTCATAAGAAAGAAACTCAATCTGCCCATTATTTATTTTTTCATCCAAAGAAGGGTAGGACTTTCTTAATGCGCTAATGGCGTCTTCTTTATCAAGAGGTTGGGCTGTGACCCACATGCAGAACTCGTTATTTTCAAGCCCCGCCTTGAAATAGGGCACGAGGATATCGGTAAGGTCATTTTTTGTTTTATAAAACTGGCAAAAATGTGTCCCCCAGGGAACATCGCCAACGATTTCCAACCCTGTCTTCCTTGAATTATCCATATATTTTTTATTTACTTCAGAGGAGTAAGCAGGTTCTTCATTATCTTTTCGATTTTTTTGTTTTTTTTGTTTTTTTCGCCGCTTTTTCAGCTTTTATTGCTTTCTTCCTGTACTTTGTAGGGGTTAGCCCTGTCACCTTTTTAAATATCCGCATAAAAGATTCAGGATTCATAAACCCGAGCTTGTCGGAGAGCTGATTAATCGTGCAGCCGGTAGATACCAGTATCTCTTTTGCTCTGTCTATTTTAACCTTTAATTTATAATCCATGAACCCGAGGCCTGCGACATTGTTAAAGACTCTGCTCAAATATTTCGGGCTTAAGCCTACTGTTTTTGCAGCGTCTTCAAGCGAGACCTTTTTAAAGCAGTTCCTTTCTATGTACCGTTTTATTCTTTCTATCTTCTCTTTAACATCCGGGATATCCAGTTTGTTTGCATTCTTTTTTGCTTCAAGCAGGTTTTCTATGGAATATTTTAGTTTATCGATATCAACAGGTTTTTCAAGATAATCATTCGCCTGCCCGCGCAGGGAATCTACGGCTATGTCTTTGGAACTGTAAGCTGTAAGCATTATGACTTTGATTCCGGATTCTCTTTTCTTTATAATCTTAAGTATCTCTGTCCCGGAAAGGCCGGGCATTCTTACGTCAAGTATTACAAGGTCAACCTCATTTGGCCGGCTCAATATTTTTAAGGCTTCCTGCCCGTCAGGGGCTTCAAGCACATTGTATTCTTCAAGGCTGCACTTCAGCTCTTCCCTGAACTCCTTTTCGTCGTCAACTATCAGTATCGTTTCAGGCATTTCGAACTCCTTAGTGTTAGATTTAATATGTACTATCCCGTATTGCGAGCAGCGCTCTTTTGTACCAATTTATTAAATTATATATTATATTTTACAAACTGACAATATCCGAATTCTTAATATTGCTGACTTTATTCTACCTGTTTACAAGCCCCTCCGGCAGGAGCCTGAGGCTCTTTAAATAACGCTACCTACTGCGACATCATCTGAATTGCCTACTCCGCCGTAGTAGCCTTTATGGCTACGAAGGCCGGGCATCCCCAGATCCCGCTTTGCGGGAGGAGATTTCATGTCGTATGTATTAAAATTTCTTTTATTACTTAACAGGCGCTTCCATGGGTAAAACGCTTTCTTTTTTCTTTTGTGCCTTTTTAGGTTTCTTTGACTTTTTCTTTACCGGCTCTTGTTTTAAGCTTGCTGGTTCGCTGCATTTAATTGGGCAAGTTCCGTCCTTTATTATACCGCAGGTGTTGCAGTTCGCAAAACCTGCGCCTGTTATAAATAATACAGTTAAAACAAAAACAATGCAAAGTTTCATGATCAGCTCCTTTTCATTCGGATTTTGTGTTTTTATTTATTTAAATAATTTATCATATTGCCCGAAGCCTTCTTTTCCAAGGTCTTCCTTTGCTATGAACCTGAGCGATGCGGAGTTTATACAGTATCTTAAACCTCCGGGCTTAGGGCCGTCGTCAAAAACAAAACCAAGATGAGAACCCGCCTGCCTGCTCTGCACTTCAATCCTTTTTGCCCCAAGAGCCGATACCCTGTTTTCTACTATATTTAACGGTTCAAGAGGTTTTGAAAAACTCGGCCAGCCTGTCTTTGCATCAAATTTATCTAAAGAACTGAAAAGAGGCTCACCTGAGACTATATCAACATATAGGCCGTCTTTGTAGTTGTCCCAGTATTCATTATCAAAAGCCGGCTCAGTTTCACATTCCTGGGTAACCTTATATTGAAGGGGAGTCAGAAACTTTTTTAACTCCGGGGTTGGAAAGGTCTTACAGTTCTTGCCTCTTCCCCAGGACTTTTTTATAAAACTTTCCCTTCCTGAGCTAAACCTGTAATATCTGTACCTGAGCGGGTTTTTTCTGCAATAACCCTGCTGCTTTTCTTCTGCTTTAAAAAACTTGCCTGCAGGCACTATCTGTGTTACTATCGGTTTGTAAAATATTCTTGTTATCTCAATGTCTTTTTTTGTTTTTTCAGCAGCTTTCTTTTGTTCATCGTTATGATAATAGATAGCTGAAGTGTAGTGCTGGCCCCTGTCATAGAACTGTCCGCCGGCATCAGTAGGGTCTATCTCCATCCAAAACTCCCGAAGCAGGGTTTTGTAGTTCGTTTTTTCGCCATCAAATATCACCTCTATACCTTCCCTGTAACCTTCTTTGCCGGATTTCACTTCGGTATAAGTAAGGTTTTTGTCATTGTCAACTATATATCCTGATTTAACTTCAACTACACCTGGCAGTTTGCTGAAAGTGCATTCTAAACACCAGAAGCCGCCGCCGGCAAAAGTGGCTTTTTGCAGGTTTTGTTTAGGCTTGCCTGCCTTGAAAGCGAATACCGGCATAAAGACAAAAAAAATACCGCTAAGGGACATAACTCCAATTCATCCTTTCTTATTGAACAGCAGGCGCAGCTTCTCTATGCGTTTTCTGTTAGCGCCAAGGTCTCCTTTCCCGATTCTTGAAGCTGACCTGACGTGTATCGCTTTGCCTTTTGCATCAAGGCGGAACTCTACATCATCGGTGAAACGAAACACTCTTGTTTTAAATATACTCCAGATATAAGCATCCTCTTCAACTAATATGCGCCCACCTGAACCTATTATATTCCTCTTTATCCTATCCCACTCCTTTTCCGCAGGCCCTTCAAAATAAAAAGCCTTTATAAAACCAGGGTTGTTCTCATATTCGCTACACACGCAATTCGGAGTATGCGGGCAAGGTTTCAACCTTTTCGATACAAGGCCGGGCTGTTTGTTTTTCAAAGAAAGAAAGGACAGATAGGCAAAAAAAACTATGTACAGCAAAAAAACACCTATAAAAGAGTATAAAAATATCTTCAATTTTCCTCTCTTATTTATCTTCCCATAATTCAAGCAGGTTGCTTTCCGTATCTTTTATTACTGCCCAGTATCCCCATTCGCCGGCTCCGGTCTTCTTTACTATGATTTTTCCTTTTGCTTTTTTAACCTTATCAAAGGTTTTATCTATTGATGCTACACTGATAACCACTAACGGGCCTTTGTCTTTCGAGGTTTTTTTATACAGGCTTCCGTTTACAGCCCCTTTTTCTTTCGGCATCCATTCGTTGTCCGTTGGAACGGTTTCAACGTGAGTGTACTCATCCTCCACTTCTTTTATTTTCCAGTCAAAAACGTTTTTAAAGAACTTCACCGCTCTCTTCAAATTCGCAGCCGGGATTTCAAAACCTGTTACTCTGTCCATAAATTGCCTCCTGGTTAGGATTAAGAATAAGCCGCTTTGCTCTAAGTGTTATTAAAAAGGTTCTTCTTAATACTTCTTGCTTATCGCTTAATTCTGACTTTCTTATTATTGCTTTTTTATACCCGCAAGTAAATCGTTTGTTTCTTCCTTTTTCTGACTTTTTTCACTGTATGCAGGAGTTCTGGCCTGTCACCCTCTGGTTTTGGGAAATAAGTCAGCCTTATAACGAATGAACCAATTGTAGACAGCCTCAAGGAACCGTATAATATAGCAGCAAAACATTGCCAGGAAAGGAGTCTTTTACATGGATACGCTTACGAATAATTTAGAACTCATTAAAGTCTTAGATGAATTCAAACACCTGCAGCAAACAATGATTGATACCCGGATAGTTGAGATTATAGCTGGAGACAGGGTCGCAGGCAGCGAAGACGAGCAAAGGATAAGTGAAATAAAGGATAGGTTAAAAAATAAATTTTATACTTTTCTACTTTACACCATAACGCATGAGATCGCAGGAGACGAAAAGAAAGCCCAGATGACAATAGAAAAAATCATAGAACACAAATGGAACCTTTCAATCGCCCTTAAGCGAAACATAGGGATTCATGTAGCTGCACTGGATTTTCTTAAGAATATTTCCACGCAGTTACGCACTCCTACAATAGTGTCTGAAGACAAATTTCTAACCCTGGCAAAAGCAGCCACCCAGGATAAAATGACACATACTTTTGACAGGATACTGCTTTTAAATGACCTGCAAAAGGAGATAGAAAGGTCTAAGAGGTACAACTCGTTCTTTTCTACCCTCATGGTAGACATTGACGATTTTAAGTCCTTTAACGATAAATACGGCCACCAATTCGGGGATGTAGTAATTATGGCGGTAAGCGAGCTTCTTAATAAATCAGTAAGGATATCTGACAGCGTATACCGTTTTGGAGGCGATGAATTCATAGTCCTTCTTTTAAACACCTCGCGGGAAGACGGCATCCCTATAGCTAACAAGATAATGACAGAATTCGACAAATTAGCCATTCATAACGATCAAACGGTTTCTGATATTTCTATCAGTGTTTCCATGAGTTTTGCAAGTTACGATAACACAAAACTTACAACCGCAGAATCTATGGTCTCCTTGTTAGACGCGGCGTTGCTAAAAGCCAAAAGCTCTGGCAAAAGAACGATATTCGAATGCAGCGATAAAGATACATGCCGCATCGTACGGTTTTAGTTGGCCAACAGACAGGAATTTTCACTAAATGAAACATATATTTTTTCATAAAATTATATCCTTTAGTTTTTTGCTCGAAGTTATATTGCTTATATGCCCATTGAAGGTTTTTTGCGCTGATGTGCCTGTTGACCAAAAAGGGCTTTCGCTGGAAAATTGTTACCTGTATTCTCTTAATAACAGCCTCGATATAGCTATAAAAAAAGAATCTGGAAACGAAACAAAAGGCCGGTATAAACAGGCAGTAGGCGCTGTGCTCCCAAAGGTTTCTTTTTCTGCTCTTTATTTGAAACAGGGAGTAGATCAGGATTCTTCCCTGCCCCAGTCCTTCGGGTCACAGGATAATACTCAAAATAAACTGAGTTTTAGCCAGCCTGTTTTCAACGGGTTTAAGGAATTCTCAGCTTTGTCTATTCTAAAAGACGAGCAAATCGAGCGCTCTCTTGAAGAGCTTCGCGCAAGGCAGACGCTTCTTGTCGAAGTCTCAGAATCTTTTTACAATCTCATTGAATATTCAGAAGCAATAAAGACCTATGAAGAAATAAAAACCATTATTGAACAAAGGATAAAAGACCTTGA
The DNA here is from genome assembly GCA_020523885.1 of Candidatus Liberimonas magnetica. NCBI lineage: Bacteria > Pseudomonadati > Elusimicrobiota > Endomicrobiia > Endomicrobiales > Candidatus Liberimonas > Candidatus Liberimonas magnetica. The sequence goes on from JAJAPY010000006.1 coordinate 83,264, forward strand.
AGAAAGGGTCAAACTGGGGCGTTCCAGAGAAAGCGAGATAGCAAGCACAAAGGTCTTGTACTACCATAATCAGGTGGAGCTCCAAACCCTGAAAAACCAGAAGGCAAATGAAGAAAAGAAGATGAAATACCTGACCGGGCTTGATAAGCTTGACGTCTTAAATGACAGTGCTTTCTACCCTGATTTGCCCTCAAGCGAAGAAACCTACACAAAGGAGGCAGAGTCAAGGCCTGATGTAGCCGGAGCAAAACAGTCTTATTTGATAGCTCACAGAAGGGTATCCATAGCTAAATCCGGATTTATGCCTTCTATTAACTTAAACGCAGGCTATTACATGACAGGGACTGGAAGGTATGCAGGCATAAGCTGGGATGCCCTGGTAAATGCAGAACTACCTCTTATTCCTTTCACTAACACAGCCGGCAACGTTGATGAAGCTGTAGCTGTAGAAAGGCAAGCAGGGCTTTCATTTGAATCAGCCAAAAGAAAGGCTGTGCTTGAGATATCAACTTTTTATGAAGATTTTCGTTATGCTCTTGAAAATAAGGAAGCTTATGATAACGCCTTAAAGGCAAACGAAGAAAATTACAACTTCCAGTTAAAAGATTATAAGTTAAACCTTATAAACACCCTTGAACTTCTGACAACCATACATGAACTACAGGACGCCAGACGATTCAATGTCCACGCTGTCAATGAGGTTAAAAGAGCGTATTTCCGCCTTTTAGTTTCATCCGGACAAGTCAAGTATTAAGACAAACAATCTCAAAATTAATAAATAAAGGATAAATATATGACTCTGTCAGATATCTCAATAAAAAATCCTGTATTTGCCTGGATGCTAATGGCAGCCTTAATGATTTTCGGCTTTATAGGCTACTTCAGAATGGGGGTGAGCGCGCTTCCGGACGTGGATTTTCCTGTAGCTTCCATTATTTTGTCCTGGCGCGGGGCAGCGCCCGAGGTTATGGAGACCGATATAGTCGACCCTGTTGAAGATTCATTGATGGGCATACAGGGGATACGCAATGTTTCATCCAACATTCTTCAAGGCAGCGCTTCGATAACCATTGAATTTGAACTGAACAAAGATATAGATGTAGCTGTGCAGGAGATACAGCAAAAGCTCGCTCTTGCCCAAAGGCTGCTTCCAAGGGAAATGGACCCGCCCATAATAAATAAGGTTAACCCGGAAGACCAGCCTATACTCTGGCTTTCGGTTTACGGCGATGCTCCGCTCAGGGAGATGATGGGTTATGTCCAGGACTATTTGAAAGACCAGTTCACGACCGTTGAGGGAGTCGGCGAAGTATTTCTGGGCGGGTATGTTGACAAAAACCTGCGCGTGTGGGTAGACGATGAAAAACTTATAAAAAACCAGATAACTGTAAACGATGTGGTAAACAGCATTCAGCAGCAGCACATCGAACTTCCAGCCGGCAGGATAGAAACACCTGTTATCCAGAAAAACGTGCGCATGATGGGCGAAGCCCCTAACCCGGACGATTTTGGAAACATAGTCATCGGAAAACGCGCAGGGGTACCTGTATATAAACCTATTTATTTAAAACAGGTTGCAACTATAGAAAAAGGACTTGATGATATCCGCAGGGTATCGCGCACTAACGGCAAAACATCGGTTGGGCTTGGCATAAGAAAACAGCGCGGCTCTAACCAGGTCGCGGTATCCTTGAAAGTATTAAAGAAATATGAAGCATTGAAAAAGAATATGCCAAAAGGCATGGCTCTTGGCATAGTATTTAACCAGACAAGTTTTATCAGGGATTCCATAAGAGAGCTTACCATCACGCTGCTGCTTTCCGCTCTTGCCACATCCATTGTATGCTGGATATTTTTAGGGTCCTTTACTGCTACGGTTAATATACTTCTTGCTATACCAACTTCAATACTTGGCACTTTTCTTATTATCTATTTTCTGGGTTTTACGCTGAACACCTTCACTGTGCTGGGCCTTTCACTTGCAGTCGGCATAGTGGTGGATGACGCTATAATGGTCCTTGAGAATATCGTACGCTACAGGGAACAGGGCATTGAGAAAGTCGAAGCCGCGCGCACCGGAGCAAGGCAGATTACCTTTGCTGCCTTTGCCGCGACACTGGCTCTTATAGCGATATTTCTTCCTGTAGCTTTTATGACGGGAATTGTCGGCAAATTCTTTTTCCAGTACGGCATAACTATCTCCGTAGCTGTTGCTCTTTCACTGCTTGAGGCCCTGACGCTTACACCCATGAGGTCTTCTCAGTTCTTGCGGGTAGGCGAACGGACTACCTGGTTCGGAAAAATGGTGGATTCTTCGTTCAAGCTGACTGCAAAAAAATATAAGAACCTGCTTGGCTGGGCGCTTGACAGGCGCGGGAAAGTAATTGTGATTACAACTATCTTATTTCTTGCTTCTTTATATTTTTTCAAAACCCTGAGGAAGGAATTTGTTCCCCCCCAGGACCAGAGCCTGTTACTGTTGAGGTTCCAGACGCCTCCTGATTCTTCCATTGACTATACAAGCCTGAGAGCTAAAGCTATAGAAGCTTATTGTTTAAAAAAGCCGGAAGTGGACCATTTCTTTTCTATTATTGGAGGATTTAGTGGCGGAGATGTTAATTCAGGCATAGTATTTGTTACCCTTAAAACCCCTGGCAAAAGGCCGGTATCCCCGGAACACAAACACCGCCTTTCGCAAAAAGAGCTGATGGCGGTTTTTAGAAAAGAGTTGAACACCGACCCTAAACTAAGGGTTATTGTCCAGGACCTGTCCCTTGCAGGGTTTACCGCTCAGAGGGGGTTTCCCGTGGAGTTCGCCGTTGAAGGCCCTGATTGGGACATCCTTACCGATACCTCCGAGAAGCTCAGGCGCGAGCTTTCAAAAAGCAGTTTGATGACTGATGTTGACACAAACTTTTTGCCTAAAGTAACCGAGATACACGTTTACCCTGACCGGAAGAAAGCCGCCCAGCGCGGGGTTGATGTTCAGACTTTAGGACAGACTATAGATTACCTCGTAGGCGGGGAACCGATAGCAAAATACACTGAAAGCGGCAGGCGTTATGACGTGCGTATAAGGCTCGTTCCATCCTCTCGCTTAAAAACAAACGATATAAACAGGCTTCAGCTCTGGAATAACCGCGGTGAATTGGTAAATTTAAAAGATATCGTAAATTTAGTGGAAGAACCGGCTTCACTTACAATTACAAGAAGAAACAGGGAGCGCGCTGTATCGATATTCGCCAATGTTGCTCCCGGCAAATCACAGACGGCTGCATTAAAAGAAGTAACGCGTCTTGCAAAACAAATACTTCCGCCAGGTTATCATATTGAATTTACAGGCAGCGCCCAGACTTTTAAGGAATCATTTTCAAGCCTTGCTTTTGTGCTTCTAATGGGCATACTCATTTCATATATGGTACTTGCATCCCAGTTCAACAGTTACCTTCACCCGGTCATAGTGCTTCTTGCCCTTCCTTTCAGCATATCCGGCGCGCTGCTTGCGCTTTGGATCGGCAACCAGTCGCTAAATATTTACAGCTTCATCGGGATTATCCTTTTAATGGGCATAGTAAAAAAGAACTCTATCCTTCTTGTAGATTTTACGAACCAGTACAGGGCGCAGGGTATGCCGGTACGCCAGGCGCTTATAGAAGCCTGCCCTGTCAGGCTTAGGCCTATACTTATGACCTCTATAGCTACGATTACAGCAGCCATTCCTCCTGCGCTTGCTCTTGGCCCGGGCGCTGAAATACGCGTCCCCATGGCTATCGCTGTCATAGGCGGAGTAATCTTTTCAACGCTGTTAACGCTTCTTGTAGTCCCGTCCGCATACAGCCTGAGTAATAAAGATAAATAGCACAGTGGAAATAAGATAGTTAAATAAGGAAAACACCGATTGCTGAAATCCTGTAGTTGATGTAAAATCATTATAAAGAAATAGAAAGGCAGCAATTAATGATAATTTACTTTAAATATAGCAACCATTTAGTGATGCTGGTTTTTTTCATGCTTTTTTCTGTTCAGCCTTTAAGGCCCCAGGAGGAGAACACTCTGTCGCCTTACTCCATAATTTTAAAACGTAATGTTTTTAACCCTTTATGGGCTGTTTCTTTGCAAGGAAATGACACCAGGGCAAGGAAAGAGGAACTTGAAGCATTAAAAAAGGCCGAAGAAGAAAGAAAGGCTAAAGAAAGAACAGACCAGGAACAGAACCTTATTGCCAGCAAAAAGAAAGAAATTGAAGCTAATTACAGCTTAAACGGGATCGTATTTGAAAAGGGCAGGAAACAGGCGGTAATCTCCGATAAAAGAGATATGGAGCATTTCTTGTATGAAAATGACATGCTGGGCGAATCAAAGATTATTTCAATAGACCCGGAAAAAAGCGAAGTGACCCTGGATTACCAGGGAAAATTCACAGTAACGCTTGGAATGCAGTGAAACTATAGTAAAACCCATCTTGGCTAAAGCTTATATAGCCTCCGGGTAAAAGGATAAAAAATGAAAAAACTATTTTTATTTGTTCTTGCTGTACTGCTGCCTGTTATTTCAGTTTTTGCTTCGATGAAAGAGATGTCAGCGGGTGAATGGAAAATCGCATTAGAAGAAATCGGCGGTAAAACCGACAAAAAATTCATTAACAGCATAACCCGCTCAAGCGAAACCCTGGATAAGATAAACCTGGAAACAAAAGGCGTTTTGACAACAGAGGAATGGATAAACATCTTCAAGAAACTGGACCTTGAGCCTAAAGCTGACATGCAGACAAAAGAATGGGAGCTGTTTTTTGGCAGGATAGGCCTGAATAAGGAGTTCGATGCTGCTACAGAGGCTCCGGCTATTTCTACAGGTACCACGAACCAGGAGGTTCGGACAAAGCCCGAAAACATGAAGCCCGACACATCTTTTGACAAATCTTCAACAATCGCCACTTCTTCAAAAGCATCATCTGTTACTCCTGATATTTATGCGACGGCCCAGGTTAAAACAGAGGCGCTTCCCAGTAAACCAAGCCTGGCAGAAACCCCTAAAACCCCGGCTTTTGAACCCGCAAAGCCGCAGGAGCACGCAAGGTCATCAAGGATCTCATTTGACTTGAAAGGAATGGATATTTTATCCGTGCTTAAAATGATATCCCAGAAAAGCGACCTTAACATAATCGCAGGCAATAATGTCAAAGGAAGCGTTACAATTTACCTTAAGGACGTGGATGCAAGGGATGCCCTTAAAATGATACTTGAAATGAATGACCTGGCCTATGTGTATGAAGACAAGGTAATAAAGGTAATGACCGCGACTGATTATGAAAAGGTTTACGGAAAAAAGTTTTATGACAGGACCGCCGTTGAGATAGTTAAGCTGAATTTTGGGAAAGCTGACAACGTCTTAAAGACCCTTACTAATGTCAAAAGCAAGATAGGCCAAATCATAGCCGACAGCGCTTCAAACTCGCTAATAATAATAGACACACGGGACAATATAAATGACATTAAAAAAATGATAAAAACACTGGATGTTAAAATAGACACAAAAGCGTTTCCCTTAAGCTACGCCAGGGCTAAAGACATAGCTGACAAATTTAAGAACGTAATTAGCCCTAATATAGGCGATATCCAGATAGACGAAAGAAGCAACCAGCTTATAATTACTGATAGTGAAAACAAACTGGCAGATATAGCGGTATTGGTAGCATCGCTTGATAAACGGCACAAGGAAGTATTGATAGAAGCAAGGATCGTTCAACTCCAGCACGGCAATCAAAACAAGATAGGCATAAACTGGGAGAGCGTGTTCAGCAAAATAAACGACCAGGCCATAGCAGGCCGCGTAGTTGCAAACCTCGGCAATATAAAGAACATACCTATTAAAGTCGGCGGCGATAACGGCATACAGTTGAATGTAGGGACTCTTAATACGAACAATTTTTCAGCCATAATCGATGTGCTTCAAACAGTGGGAAAGACGGACCTCGTAGCATCGCCCCGTATAGCTGCTATTGAAAACAAGGAAGCAAGAATCCTTGTCGGCACAAAGGAAGCTTATGTAACTACGCAGATTATAAATGCCGGCACCTCAACAGTAAGCCCTGTAGTTGCGGAATCCGTTAATTTTGTTGATGTAGGAATGAAATTATTCGTTACCCCTAATATAGGCGATGACGGCTATATAACGATGAAGATCAGGCCTGAATTGAGCTCAGTTGACCGGCTTTTAACAACTTCCCAAAACAACGAAATCCCTATCTTACGCACATCCGAATCAGAAACAACGGTCATGGTGCAGGACGGAGTAACTATAGTAATCGCAGGCCTTACTGAAGAAACAGAAATAAAGAAAGTCGAGGGTATCCCTCTTCTTTGCCGTATCCCTCTAATAGGCTCTCTTTTTGGCAGGACATCAACCGAAAAATCTAAGAGCGAGCTTATAGTTTTCCTTACACCGCGCCTTATGAGCGGAAATCTATCAAGCGAAGAAGCCAAAAAATAAAGGTAAGGAGTTATTGTGCCCTTGTTCTTATATACAGCAAAAAACACTTCTGGCCAACAGGTTTCAGATACTATTTCAGCTGAAAATGAAAAAGCAGCTGTAAGCGCGCTTCAGTCCTCTAACCTTTTTCCGGTCTGGCTAAAGCCTGCCAAAAAACCCTTTAACTTACCGGGGCTTTTTAAGTACAACAAAATAGGGCATAAAGACAAAACTCTTTTTACAAGAAGGCTCGCAGACTCCATAAAGGGAGGGCTTACTCTTACAAGAGCCCTGTCAGTCATTGAAAGAGCTACTGAAAATGAGGAGCTTAAAAAAATAACAAAGGAAATCCTTGTTATGGTCCAGGAAGGTTTCAGCCTGTCGCAGGCGCTCAAAAAATACCCTGAAGTATTCCCCAACATTTACCTAGGCATGGTACAAGCCGGCGAATCAGCAGGCCTTTTGGATTCAGTTTTGTTGAAACTGGCGGAATTTAATGAAAAAGAGACCGAGTTAAGGTACCGCATAAACGCGGCTCTTGCCTACCCTGCGATAATGATGGGTGTAGGCCTGTTAAGCGTGTTTTTCCTTCTCGGTTTTGTGATACCAAGATTTGAGGTTATGTTTCAGGATTTGGGGCAGTCCATACCTCTTCCTACAAAGATACTTATAAGCATAAGTAATTCTCTAAGGCAGGGCTGGTGGCTGTACTTGCTTATAGCCGCAGCTTTATCTGTATTCGCGGTAAAATTTTCACGGTCTGACAAAAGCAGGGAAGTCTTTTCAAAAATAAAATTAAACCTGCCTTTATTCGGCGCTTTCTTTAGGAAAGACCTGATATCCCGTTTTATAAGGATGCTGAGCGTTTTGCTGGGCAACGGCGTTCCTGTTCTTGAGGCGCTTGCCCTGGCCAAAAACTCCATAGGCAACCGGGTCTTTGAACAGGAAATCGAAAAAATATACAAAAGCGTAAAAGACGGGCACGGACTTGTTGAGCCTATAACTAAAAGCCGTTTCTTTCCTCCCATGGTTTCTGAAATGATATCTATAGGCGATGAGACCGGCAGGCTTGAAGAGTCTTTGGCTAAAACAGCCGACACTTATGACCGCGAAGTCGAATACTCAGTGAAAACCCTGACTACGCTTCTTGAACCTGTAATAATTCTTTTTGCAGGCATAGTAGTTTGTTTTATAGCTATTTCCATGCTGCTGCCCGTTTTTCAAATGAGCACTGGAATACGATAAAACAACAGAACCGAGTAATGAGTCATGGGTCTTGGGTCTTGACACACTACCCATGGCTCAATACTCATGACGGGTTTTGAGAGTTTTTTGACTCAAGACACACGACCCATGACAAGACAACTATAATTTATAGGAGTCATCAATGAACAACAAAAGAAACAGAGGCTTCACCCTTCCATTGCGGGATGTCACGAATTTTAGAAAAATTAGCACGGGTTTCACCTTAATCGAAATAATGCTTGTAGTAACCATAATCGGCATACTTGCCGCTGTGGTACTGCCAAGGCTTGTCGGGAAAAGCGAGGAAGCGCGCACGAGCGCGGCAAAACTTCAGATAGAGAACCTTTCGCTTGCTCTTGACACGTTTGAACTTGACAACGGCAGGTATCCTGCCACGGACGAAGGGCTTAACGCTTTAAGGAACGCGCCTGTAACTCTTAAAAACTGGAAAGGCCCGTATATGAAGAAGGATGTCACAAAAGACCCCTGGGGTAAGCCCTATAGCTACAAATGCCCGGGCGTTCATAACAAGGATTTTGACCTTTATTCCTGCGGAGCTGACGGCCTTGAAGGAACAAATGACGATGTTACTAATTGGGAAAATAAATAATAACGGTTTTACACTGGTAGAAGTTTGCCTGGTCGGCCTTATACTTTCAGTTATGTTCGCGATAGCCTGGCCCAAAATGGGCAGCTTCGCACGCCGCACGCAATTGCACTCAGCGGCTGACGGGATAGCAGCCACCTTGCGTTATGCAAGGGATCTGTCCCTTACCCGGAACAGCTATTACAGGCTCAGCTTTGATAACAGCCTTAAAGGCTACCAACTGTTTTTTAAAAGCGGTTTTGGCGGTTTAAAGGAAGATTATAAACCTTTTGAAGATTCTTTGCATAGAAAACGGCTGCTTTCACAGAACATTACTATTGAAGACATCAGCCAACAGGAAGTTGTTTTTAACCCGGACGGTACAAGCGAGGACTTCAGTCTTTCCATGAACGACGCACAAGGAAACAAGCTTGCTCTGAAATATCAGGGAAGCACCGGTAGAACAATGATCGCAGAACAATAAGCAGCGGCTGAAAGAAAGAATTTAGAGGGAATAAACTCTATGTTAAGAGACTATAAGGGTTTTATGCTGTTAGAGATAATGTTATCGCTTTTAATACTGGGTGTTGTCCTTGTTATGTGCACACAGGTTATAGCAGGCTTTATCCGCTCTGGCGCTTCTTCACTTAACACTACACAGGCCTCGGCCTTAGCAGCCCGTCTCCTGGGAGAGATAGAAGCGAATAAGTATGTTTTGGGAAGTCGTACCGGTAATTTTGAGGACTCACCGGGTTTTAGCTACGAAGTAAATAAATCAAAAGTTGACTATAATTTTAGCCAGTATAAATACAGCATAAAATGGATAGAACATGGAACTGAAAAAAATGCCCAATTCACATTGCAGAAATTTGAACCCTAAGGGCTTTACCCTATTGGAACTTCTTATAAGCATCACTATTCTGGTGATGGTTATAACTACTGTTTATGCGGCTTTTTCAACCGGGCTTAAGGCTCAGAAGAAACAGGAAGAGGCAAACTATCGAAATCAGAGCCTGCGGCAAGCCTGGCGTATGATGGCAAGAGATCTAAGGTGCGCTTACGTTTCCGATACGAACAAAAATGCGATATTTATCGGAGAACACAATACAGGCGCCGGAAATTCCGATAAAATAACTTTTGTTACTGCCCTTCCTGGCACGGGTTCAAAGTACGGCGGGCTGGCGGTTGTATCTTATTATGTTTCTCCTGGAAAGGGTTTAATAAAAGAAAACAAGGGGTTTCCTTCCTATGCCCCTGAAGAAACAGAAGGCAGGCTCTTTGAAGCTGCGCCATTGGTAAAAAGCCTGGACATTACATATTTTGATGGAAAAAACTGGAGCGAAGAATGGGGTACGGAAAACTCTAAAATATCTTCTTTTTCCCTCCCGCTCCAGGTCCAGATAAAGTTTGTTTTTGAAAACGATAAAAAACCGGTAACGGAGCTAATACCTGTATATGTTAAGAAATGAAAGAGGCCTGGCTTTAATAATAGTACTCTGGGTAGCTGCTGCGCTCAGCTCAATAGCTGTAGCGGGTTCCTATACCGCAAGGCTTGAAAGGAAACAGGCCTCCTATCCTTTAAAAGACTTTCAGTTATTGAACTCCGCGTTGTCTGCGATAGAAAAGGTGAAGCTTGAAGCCTCTTTAGATACAAATGATTACGATTCGCTTAAGGAAAACTGGAAAACATCTTTTGAAAAAAACTACGAAACAGAAGATGCAAGCGTGTATGTCCGGGTTGATGACGGTGAAAGCGCGATAAACTTAAATACAGCTCCGCGCCAGGTTCTTTTGAAGATACCTGCTATTGACAGGGTTTCAAATAAAAACGAACTGGTGGACTCTCTCCTGGATTGGAAGGATGCGGATTTTGAGTACTTGCCGGATGGAGCAGAAGAACCGTACTACAGGTCCTTAAAATCTCCCCTGCACTGTAAGAACGGGCCTCTTGATTGTATGGATGAATTGAATTTAGTAAAAGGGTTTAACGAAAATATAGTTAATGAACTGAAAAAGTGTGCCACAGTTCATTCAAGCGGAAAGGTCAATATAAATACAGCTTCCCTGGAAGCTTTAATGTCTTTGCCCGGCATGGATTACAGCCTGGCGCAGGCTGTGATAGCGAACAGGAACGGCTCTGACCTTAAAGAAGGGACAGGCGATGACCTGCCGTATGACAACATACAAAAACTTAGCGACATAGTAGGGGCCGAAACCTATGCTCAGATAAAGGATTTGATTACAGTCAGGTCATATTTTCTAAAAGTTTATGTTAAAGCCGGGAAAGGCGGTTATTTAAAAGAACTCGAAACTGTGCTTAAACGAAACGGTAAAGATATAAAGACTATTTATTTAAGAGAGCTTTAATTTATGGCGCCCTTAACAACTTCAATCGAAATTAACCCTGAAAAGATAAATCTTGTGCAGGCAAGAATAAATTCAAAGGCTGTGCTGTTAACCGCCTGTGAGGAAGCTTCGTTTGAAATACCCGGGGGCCTGGTTCCTTCTTTAAAAAAGCTTAGCGAAAAATATAATATCTGCAAATCGCAGCTTGTAACTTTTATCCCCCGCCACCAGGTTTTTTTAAAGAAAATAACTATTCCACCAGGGAGTCCTCGTGAAATTAAAAGTATGCTAAGGTTCGAAGCAGAAAAACACCTGCCGTTCCCGGCAGAAGACGCTGTTATAGATTTTTTTTCTGTTTTACAGGATAAAGCAGGCTCTTTGCCCTTAAGCGAAACATCGAACAATATTATTTTCCTTGCTGCGGTAAAGAAATCAACGGTGGAAACACTGCTTGCTGTATTTGCAGCCGCAGGCCTTATGCCGGATGAAATAAGTATCAGCACCTTTGCAGTAAATAACCTTGTTGCGTCTTTGAAACTTCCGGGTAAAGAGCCTTTCGCTGTTTTTAAACCCGGGAAAGAATATTTTGAGTTTGACATTTTTTTAAACAATACCCTTCTTATGAGCAGGGGGTTGCAGTTTTCAAATGGAATGCTTTCAAAAGAAATCGAAAACACCATCACTATATTCTCTTCCGAAAACTCAGGCTTAAAGATAGACAGGGTTTTATCCCTTAACTACCTGGCTGGTTTTGATATAGAAAAACCCGGTTCTGAGCTTAAACTTGAAACCTTTAATTCTACTGTATTAAAGGAAATTGAAGGATTATCTATAGCGCCTGAAATCTTGCCTGAAGAACTGAATAAATGCCTGCTGCCGGTTGGCCTTATCATTGAGCCGCTTATTTATAGGCAAAGCTCAAAGCACGAGCCTTCTCTTGAGCAAACCCCGGCTCTTACCCGCAGGCCTGCCGAACCCCATAAACCAAACTTTCTTCCTGAAGAAATTAAAGATGGCATAATTAAGAAAAGAAAAAATAAAGCCTATTCCGCCTTTGCAGCTATCGCGGCAGGAGTTGCTGTAATTTTTTCCCTTGTTTATGGATTAACAGTTTACAGGAATGCTTCATCTGAAAGACAAATGGCAAAGATGATAGAACAACACAAGCCTGAACTGCAAAACCTTAAGAAAATAAATGATACCCTGGCTTTGATAACCAGGTTCAAAGGCAAAAACCCGGGAGCGCTGGCGGTTTTAAAAGAAATAAGCGCTGGCCTTCCTTCAGGCATTTATATTCGAAATTTCCAGTATGACTTGAGCCAGAACACTGTAACGCTTGATGCCAGGGCAGGGTCGTATGCTGCCAGCTCTAAAGCTATAACTGAGCTTTCTAAACTAAAATGCTTTTCTCAGGTTTCAAACAAGGGAGCCCACGCAGTGAAAATAGGAGAAACCGGCCTTGTGGATTTTGAAGTAACCTGTGTTATGAACGATACTGAGAGCTTGAATTAAAAGGTTAAAATGAAGAACAGCGAATTGATACTTCTATTTATAGCGGTTTTTGCAGGGCTTGGCTCTGTTGGCTATATCTATATCTTAGAACCTGTGTTTAACACCGCAGCCTTGACAGGTGACGTTGCTTCAAGATACAAGGAATACGCTGCGCTCCTTGAAAAAAAGAATGAGCTTGAGGCAAAAGCAAAACAGGTTTTATCTTCTGGTTACTTTAAGCCTGACAGCCAGGAACAGCTCACAGCTTTAAGCTCTCTTGCGGGCAAGATAGCGCAAAATTCAGGGATAAGGCAGATAGCAAGCATATATCCTTTGACAGCGCTTAAGAAAGGCCGGTATGAAGAAATCGCTGTGCAGATAGAAATGGACTGCACGCTTGGCTCTCTTACTAAGATGGTGCATGAAATAGAAACTTCAGAGCTGCCCTTGAAGGTAAGAAAACTGCAAATTACCGGAGAAACAGAAGATCCTAAAATAATAAGAGTCCAAATTGAGGTAGCAAGCCTTTGGATTCAAACTGAAGAGGTACAGAATCGGTAAACGGTAAGCCTTAAACCGTTTAATTATCATTGGTCTTATACTATGAAAACTGAACAGATAGGGCAAATATTGCTTAAAGACAAGAAAATAACGGAAAAAGAGCTTTCTTCAGTTTTATCAGAACAGAAAAAAAGCGGTGAACGGCTCGGGAAACTGCTGATAAAACACGGGCATGCGAAGGAAAAAGATATACTTGAAGCTCTTTCCCGCCAGTTCAACATCCCTGTTGAAGATATCTCAAGGCTTAAGATTGATGTTACTTTGGCAGAGAAAGTGCCTGCAAAGTTCGCTTACAGGCACAAAATAGCTCCTGTAAACCAGGAAAACGGCGTATTAACGGTAGCTGTCACTGACCCGCTTAACCTGCATGCTCTTGACGATTTAAGGCTTATTCTTGAATGCGGCATAAGGCCCGTTTTATGCCCGGAAGCGGATATCCTTAAATCCTTAAAAACTATTTATGGTGTCGGGGGCCAAACTATAGAAGAACTGGCAGATAAAGAAACAAAAACAATAAGCGGGGGCCCGCTGCATTTAGAGGAAGTAAAAACGCTGGCAGAAACAAACACAGGAGATGCTTCCATAATAAATTTTGTGAACCAATTAATATGCGAAGCGCACCAGGACAGGGCTACGGACATACACCTGGAACCTTTTGAGGATGACCTTATAGTCCGCTACAGGATAGACGGCATCCTGCATGAAATACCAACGCCTGCTTCCTTAAAAACTTTCCAGTCATCAATAACCTCAAGAATAAAGATAATGGCGGATATGAACATCGCAGAAAAACGGCTCCCGCAGGACGGCAGGATACAATTCAACATAAACGGGGAAACCGTTGATATACGCGTTTCAACCCTTCCTATACTGCACGGTGAAAGCATAGATTTAAGGATACTGCCGAGAGGCCAGATGTTCATCGGGCTTGGAGAGCTGGGCCTTTCAAAAGAATATTTGACAGCGATAGAAAAACTCATTAAAAAACCGCACGGCATAATACTTGCCACAGGCCCTACAGGCCATGGTAAGACCACGACACTTTATGCGTGCTTAAGCAAGATAAACTTCCCTGACAAAAAAATAATTACGGTGGAAGACCCTATCGAATACCAGCTTAAGGGAGTAAACCAGGTGCCTGTAAACTCAAAAATAGGATTATCATTCGCAAACGGCCTGCGCTCGATCTTAAGGCAGGACCCGGACGTTATAATGGTAGGCGAAATAAGGGACCAGGAAACAGCCGAGATAGCCATAAGGGCCTCTTTGACCGGGCATCTTGTTTTCAGCACCCTTCATACGAATGACTCGGCAGGGGCTGTAACACGCCTTGTGGATATGGGCATAGAGCCTTACCTTGTCTCATCTTCTGTTGAAGCTGTACTCGCGCAAAGGCTTATACGGCTTGTCTGCCCGAAATGCAAGGTGCAGGACACCTCAGATAAAGACTTCCTTACAAAGCTGGGGTTCAGGGATATTGAAAGAAACACTATAATCTATAAGGCAAGCAAAGGCTGTGATGAATGCAGGCATACCGGATACAAAGGCCGCACAGGCATCTATGAGTTAATGCTCCTTGATGACGATCTGCGCCGCTTAGTCTTAGAGAAAACCTCAGCCGGAAATATAAGAAAAGAAGCCTTGAAAAAGAATATGAAGACACTGAGGGATGACGGTTTCAGAAAAATCCTGGCAGGCCTTACCACTATAGAAGAAGTCTTAAGAGTAACGCAGGAAGAAAATTTTTAAAAAGACAATGTATTGGCATTTAGCTGGTAGTATTGATTGTAAAAATATTATTTGAAAACCTTATCGGAAGTGGGCTAAGGACAACCATGATAGCTTTTATATATTACTAAGAAAATTACTTATATCATCATGGTCGCCAACTAGAATAAATTCGACCAAATCATTTGATAAACGAAAAATTATTCTGTCTTTAAGATTCACTCTTATTTCCCAAAAATCCTTTCTAAGATGTTTTAAACCAAGCCCTTGAGGATTTTGTTTACATTCTAAAGCAAAAACCAGCTGTTTTATTGCATCTTTAATTCTTGTTTTTTTTTCAGGCGTTAATTTCTTTATTGACTTGATAAATAATGATTTTTGTTCTTAGCGCATTTTACAATTTAGCTAAAGCTTTTAAAAATGAATCAGAATCCTTATAGACTCTACTCTTTTTATCAGCGAGCTTTTCAATCTTAAACCATTCTTCTTTACTAAAATCCTTTTCCATATCAGTAATAAGCTCTTCCAGAATTATCTTTTTTTCTTGTTTAGGAAGCGTCCTAATTGCAGAAACAAGAGCTTCTGCCCGAACAATATGAACATTCATTTAACCTCCGTAAGTCCGTAAGTGTATTTTATTTTTATAAATTTCTTGATATATCATACTATTATATCTTTATCTAAGTCAATATTCCCGGCATCTGCGAATTTACGTCCCCTAATTGGGAAGGGTAATACAGACGCTGGTTCCTTCGCCTTCTTTGCTGTTTATTTTGATCTCGCCGTGATGAAGCTCCACTATCTGCTTTGAGATAGAAAGCCCGATACCAGTTCCACGGGCTTTGGTGGAAAAAAACGGGTCAAAAACTTTATCGAGCGCATCTTTTGCAATACCTACCCCATTATCTTTAATAACAACAAAAACCGAGTTATCTTCGACTTTCAAAGACAGGCCTACCTCGCCTTTGTTATTTAAAACCGCGTCAAAAGCATTGTTCAGTATATTGCCGAATAGTTCTTTCATCTGGAACTCGTCCGCTTTAATTACCGCCTCTTTTAGAGGACCGTATTCCTTATTCACCCTGACAGATTTGTTTGTATGCCTTGCATAAGCGCTTTCTATGCATTCATTAAGAACATTTATCAAATTTACCTTTTCATACTGGGGCTGTTTTATCCTTGAATAGAATAAAAGGTTGTTTATAATCTGGTTGGAATCTATCACCTTTTTTTGTATCGTTGCAAGGTGGCTCTCAAGAGCAGGGTCCTGAGCTTTTCTTTTTATATTATACGCTGCCATGTTTATAGCGGCAAGAGGATTCCTCAGTTCATGGGCTACTGTGGTGGCCAATGTGCCTATATCAGACAGGCGCCTTGCTTTTTCAAGTTCAAAGCGCGCGTTTAATAACGCCAGGGTTCTTTCTTTTACCAGGTTTTCAATAGTTTCTTTATCACGCTTAAGCACATCTTCTGCCTGCTTGCGCCGCATAGCTACAGCTACAAGGTCTGAAACAGCCTTCATAACGAATATCTCATCCTGCCTGAATGCTTTGCGGGCGCTGGTTCCGAAAGAGATCGTTCCTATAAGTTTATCTTCTACCAAAAGCGGATGGCAGCAGTAAGCAAGCACTCCGTAACTCTCCACAAGCTTTGTCCGCGGGTCTTTAGTTGTTGGTATATCCTGCACTATAATTCGTTTGCGGTCGCGGGCAACACAACCGCAGACAGCCACCCCAAAATCTAGCCATTCGATTTTTTTTGCCTCTTCTTTTGCTATACCGTAATAAGAATTAAGTTTTAACCTGTTTTTACCCTCGTCAAAAAGAAAATTAAAAAAGAACTGGCAGTCAAGGAGCTCCATGGCATTCCGGCATATCTCCTGAATTAATTTCTGAGGTTCCACAGCTTCAAGCAGTTTAGAAGCTGATTCCGACAACAAAGTTTGATACCTCCCGGACCATTGCAGGAATTTTTCCGCTTTATTCTTGGCTTCTTTATCGCGAAGAACCATTATGCCGTAAGAAAGGACGCTGGCAAGCTCAGAAAGAAGGTTTATCTCGTTTTCAGAGAAATCATCCTCATTTTTTGAATATATGGAAACCGCCCCAAAAACTTTTTTGCCCGCTTTTAAAGGAAAAACTATAGAAGAGGAATACCCCCTCTTCAGGGCTTCATCGCGCCAGGGCTTAAAATTTGGGTTCTGGTCCATATTTGCGCATTTAATTATTTCTCCCGTGCGGATAGCCGTGCCTGTGGGCCCCCGGCCATGCTCGGTGTCTGACCACGTAATACCCGCTTTTTCAAGGTACCCATCTTCAAAACCAGCGAAGGCCACGGGCCGGACGGTTTTAGCTTCATCTTCTTCAGCAAACCCTATCCAGGTCATTGTATGGCCGCAATCCTCAACTATTATCTTACAAACCTCTTTTAAATAGGAATCTTCGTCCTTTGCCTTGACTATAGCCTGGCTTGAATGGCTTAACGCAAGAAGAGTGCGGTTCAGCCTGCGAAAATCCTCTTCCTTTTTTTTACGTTCTATTGAATACCTGATACTGCGCAGCAGTAAATCGGCATTTAGATGATTCTTAGATAGATAATCCGCGGCATTATTCTTTAGAGCCAGTGTGCCTGTGCTCTCATCTTCCTGGCTGGTTAACATAATAATGGGTAAATCAGGATAAAGCGCGGTGAGTTTATTAAGCCCTTCAAACCCGTGGCTGTCAGGCAAATTAAGGTCAAGAAGGATAGCATTGAACTTTACTTCTTTAAGAAGTTTTAAACCTTCTGCTATACTGCCGGCAGACGGTATTTTAATGATTTGGGCAGAGCTTTCCTTAAGCATCTCAGAGACAAGCCTGACATCTCCCGAGTTATCATCTATAATAAGAATATTCATATGGTTCTTGTGCATAAATCACCTTAATTAACTATCTATAGTTTCGGTGGCAGTTTAACCATGGTAAACCAGAACTCCTGGACCGATTTAGCCACTTTCATGAACTGGGTAAGGTCTACCGGCTTTGAAATATAACAGTTGGCGTGCAGGTTATAGGACTTTAGTATGTCCTCTTCAGATTTTGAAACCGTTAATACAACTACAGGTATAGACTTTAAAGAGTCATCGGTCTTTATCTCTTTTAGAACTTCGCGGCCGTCTTTTTTGGGAAGGTTAAGGTCTAATAAAATGAGGTCAGGCCTCGGCACTTTTGAGTATTTGCCTTCCTTCTTAAGAAAAGCTATTGCTTCAACTCCGTCTGTTACCACATGCAGGTTATTATACAGTTTCTGTTCTTTAAGCGCTTCGGTAGTCAGCCGTATATCCCCAGGATTGTCTTCCACCAGCAGGATCTCAATAGGCATAACATGATTTCCGTTCATTTTTCCTCCGTTTAATTATTCCTCTCCCCTACGGGGAGAGGTTAGGTGAGGGGGTGTTTACTTGATATTTTCTATTATCACCTTGCATACCCCGTCAATATTATTCAAAATATCCGTATTGCTAAATCTCAATACTCTTATCCCAATTTGATCTAACTCTTTACCCCTTCTCTCATCGCGTTTCTTATTTATCTCATCGTAATGTTGGCCGCCATCAGCCTCTATCGCTAATTTGTATTCAGGAGAATAAAAGTCCAAGATATATCTACCAACCGAAAATTGCCTTCTGAACTTAGCGCCTTCCAGGGACCTATTTCTCAAAACCGACCATAATTTCATTTCCCCTTCAGTTTGATTCTTCCGTAAATGGCGGCTCCTTTCAATATTATTTCTTTTCATTACCCCCTCACCCCTGCCCTCTCCCCCAAAGGTAGAGGGAATTTTGATGATATTGGCACTGTGAAGTAAAAGGTTGTGCCTTTGCCCTGTTCTGAATCAAGCCATATCCTTCCGCCTTCTGTCTCAACTATTTTTTTGCAGATTGAAAGGCCTATACCTGTCCCGGGGTATTTATCCCTGCCGTGCAGGCGTTGAAAAATAAGGAAAATACGGTCTTTGTACTGGGGCTCAATACCTATACCGTTATCTTTTACCGAGAACAACCATTCACCTGGCTCTTTTTTCGCGGCCACATGAATCTGCGGAGAATCTTCACCCCTGAACTTTATGGCATTTCCTATCAGGTTCTGGAAAAGCTGGATAAAATTGCTTTCGTTTCCGAATACAACAGGAAGTTTATCGTGTGTTATGACAGCTTTGCTTTCCTGTATGGTTTTGGCCATGATCTCTAAAACCCTTTCCAACACAGATTCAGTGTCAATTTCCACGTAAGTTTTTTCCCCGCGGCCTATCCGCGAGTAGGCAAGAAGGTCGTTTATCAGTTTCTGCATGCGTTTTGCGCCGTTGACTATGTACGCTATAAATTCATCTGCATCCGCATCCAGCTTATTTTTGTACCGCCTTTCCAAGAGCTCGGAATAGCTTGCCATCATCCTTAAAGGCTCCTGTAAGTCATGCGATGCGACGTAAGCAAATTGTTCCAGGTTCTCGTTAGAACGCTTTAAGTCGAGTTCCGTTTGCTTGCGCATTTCTATTTCAGCGTTCAATTCATTGCGCGAAGCCAGAGTATTTTTTAGGTCTGAAGTCATTTTATCAAACGTCCTTGAAAGCTGACCTATCTCATCTTTAAGGCTGGTTCCTACGCGGTAATCCAGGTTCCCGTTTCCAACTATTTCAGCTCCTTTTGACAAACTATTTATCGGCCTTGAAATAGATTGAGCTATGGAAAACGCCATAATCCCGCTAAGGACTGCGATTATAACAGCGATTATAACAACTAACAGCTTCAAATGTGTTACGTCTGAAAACGCTTCTTCAGCATCTATCTTTGCCACCATTCCCCAGTCAAGCGCCGGTATAGGCCTCCAGGCAGCTATAACTTTTTTCCCGCGGTAATCTATTAACTGCCCGCTTCCATCCCTGCCCTGTACCGCTTCCTGGATAGGGCCGCCGGCTTCCCCTCCAAGAGGAATGTGTTTCTTAAGCGCAGCTTCAGGTTCATGTCTTATAGGATTTAAGTATATCACGTCATTGTCTATTCTTTTGCCTATCAGGGTCTCCCCGGTTATACCGAGGCCGGTCCTGTCATCAATAAGTTTATAAATATCTGACATATCCACTTCAAAAGCTATAACGCCGATAAAAACATTTTTGAAATCAAAAGCCGGGGCCGTTACGAGCATCGCAAACTTGTTTCCTTCAGCCTTATCGAGAAATACGTCGGAAAAAAAGACTCCTTTTTTCCCTTCATCAAAGGCCTTTTGGCTGTCACCGACAAGTGGGTTTAGGACATCCTTCGTGTAATGTTCCGGGTTACTTGAATAAACGACTTTCCCTTCAGGGTTTACAAGCATAATATCTATTAGCCCTAAAACTGAAGTCATCTGACGCAGCTGTCCGTCCAGCATTGTTTTTGAAGCCACATATTCTTTGTTTTTGACTAGGCCTGATAACCTGCTTAGAACCGGAAGGTTTACTTTAATGTTATAAAAACCGTGGGATATTTCTATGTTGGATTTCAGGGATTTAAAGTAAGAATCTATTTTGTCTGCCTTAAACGCAGCCACATCCTGCAGCTGAGCCAGGCGCACACGTTCGATGGAATCTTTGTAATTATGAAAAGTCAAGGCGCTTATAAAGAATATAGGAATCAAGGTGACAGCAAGAAATAGAATGATAAGTTTTGACCTTATAAGCATAAAAAACCTATTCCCAATAAAACAAAGATTATGGCTGTATGTACTGCGATAGCTGAATTGACCCCGCTTATGTAGTAATAAAAAAAAGGCTGGTTAATTGCATAACCAGCTATCGCTATCAATCCGATTGAACCAATTATTACGCCTATAGTATTTAATATCGCCTTAAGCTTTTCAGGTTTAAAAGTTGTTATAATTCCCGCCGCAGCGATAAAGATAAAGCAGGCCATAGTGGGGACAGACGGGCGGCCCGGGACAACAGATTTGACCAGGTTTCCTGTGTCTTTAATGAATAAATCTTCTTCACCGGTATGGACCCCCAGGAGGGTCGAAAAAAACATCGTTCCCATTATAAGAATGACAAGCAAAGAAGCTATTGAAATAACAATGTAAGAGTTGTCTAATTCGCCTTCCTCCGCCTTTGCGATAAAATAAAGTATGACACCGCTTAAAAAAAATGTAAATGCCGTAGAAAACTTCATGGATATCCAGGCAGGTGAAATGCTTTTTAAGGCGCTGATATCAAATACCCAGCCAAGCATAACAGCGATGCCGGCACCGGCTGTGATTATTGATATTAATTTTGCTGTCTTTCTTTTGCTTTCAGGTTGCATGTTATTGTATTTAAAATACAATAAATTTTATAATTTTGAAAGGCTTTCAACAATAGCCAAATTCCACTTTTTGCTGACTTTTATCTGCTTTGCCCAAAAAAAGAACCATCCATTTCAACAACGGACGGTGCAATTTTGACTTAGTCCTTCTAAAAATTCTGAATATTGTCATTCCTGCGAAAGCAGGAATCCAGTTCTTCACCTGACACTCTAATCTAATTCATGGATTCCCATTTTCATGGGAATGACACCTTTTTTTGGCCCTGCTCATATTTTTTAATACAGTTGCCCGGCTTTAAAAATAAAATATATGCCTCCTGCTATCAGAAGCAAAGCCAGAGCTTTTTTTATTTTCACCATCCAATTGCCTGATTTAGGCAAAAAGGCTAAAAAGCTGCACGAAAAACCCAATACCAATAGAAGGGTGCTCATGCCAAGAGAAAACATAAACAACAGCAGGCCTCCGCTGATTATCGCTTTTTTTGTCGCCACCAGGAGCAGCAACCCTCCAAGAACCGGCGCAGTGCACGGCGATGCTACAAGCCCTGAGCTTACACCCATAAAAAAAGGAGTAAAAAAAGAAGGTTTGTCATTTACAGCCGTACTACCGCCTAAGCCGGGCAGGGGGATATAATACCAATCCATCATGTTCCCGCCCAGGGCCAGAACCATAATGCCAAAACCAAGGTACACATAGGGGTTTGTCGTCAGGCTGCCAAACATCTTTCCGGTAAGGGCTGCTATCATGCCTAAAGCGGTGTAGACTAAAGCCAGCCCAACTACATAAAATACCGCCCCTCGTATGCGCGCTCCTACACTTCCCGAAAAAGAACCCATGCACCCTATTACGATAGGGATAATAGGATAAACACAGGGCGTAAGAGACGTAATCACCCCTGCGAAATATACCGCTATGAATGTCCCCACTGATAAATTGCCAAGATCTATATTTAGCATACAATCTCACCTTGCCCACCCCGAGGGGGAGGCTATTTAATCTTCTCTTTACTAAATTGCTTCTCGCCTTCAGGGGATATATAAAACTTGCCGTTATTGTCTATCACTATAGTCTTATAACCCCTTTTTACCGATGCCTCATCAAAACCCTTTTCTATACCGAGCACAAAAACCGCTGTGTCCCAGGCATCGGCTTCTAAGGCGGTCGGGCTTATTACGGTGACGCTTCGGATTCCTTCCGCAGGGTAGCCTGTCTTTGGGTCTAATATATGGTGGTAACGTTTAGAACCTGTTTCTATATATTTTTCATAATCCCCGGCCGTAGAAACAGCTTCGTTTTCCGCTTCAATGATACCTACGATACCATCGCCCCGCGGGTTTTTAAGCCCTATCTTCCATTTTCTTTTTCCGTTCCTTCCAAGAGCGTAAAGCTCTCCTCCTGTATCTACAAGAGCATTCTTGATACCGTTGTTTTTTAAAACTTTTACAGCTTCATCAGCAGCATAACCGGGTATAAGGGCTCCAAAATCCAAACCTGCGCCTTTTTTCCCTGCGCTTATTTCATCGCCGTTTATTTTTATGCCGGCATCTTTTACTAAAGAAAGCAGCTTTTTTACGTCTTCCGGTTTAGGCACGACAGGGGCATCTCCGTAAAAGTTCCATAACTGCACCAGAGGATAAATAAGCGGGTCGAAAGCTCCGGAGCTCTCATCCTTAACCTTAAACGCATATCGTGCAACCTCGGCTATTTCTTTGTCATTTATAGGAACGCCATTTCGGTTAAATGAATAGAGCGGGCTTGAGGAGTTAAGGACATTAAACTTGGCGTCTATTTCTTCAAGGCGCCTAAAAGCATCATCAAGGGCTTTAGCTGTATTTTTTTCAGAAGCAGGTATTACTACTGAGCATTTAGTGTTGAAATAAAAACCCGTACGGGTTACAGGTTCTTTTGAACAGCCGAAAGAAAATACCGCAAAGGTAAATACAAAAAACAGCTTAACGGCCTGGCGAAACATCCGGCTGCCTCCTCATAAGGTTGACAAAAACCGCTGTAGTATAAGCTGCTGCGGTTTTAAACGTTCTTTTTCTGGCCCTGCTGCCTTTGGAAAAGAAGCTGAAGCGGGCTTTCAATTCCTTTAAATAAAATGGGACAGCCTTAAATGTATATAAAACCTGGCTAAGGAAGCTCTTAGTGTCTATGCCGAAAACCTCAAGAGGCAGTATAAGTTTTGAAAGAAAATAAATTAACTCTTTCTCCGGTATGGTTTTCCCGGCAACAAATGAAAGTATGAGTAGAACAACCAGTTTCGAACAGGCTGTTATTCCCTTTAAAGAACCGCTGAGAAAATCCGAGGCGCCGCCAAGGTTAACTAAAAATATAAATAACAAATAAGGAAAAGCCTTTCTTAAACTTACTGGTAAAGCTGTAAAATCTGCTCTTAATAATAAGGCTCCTATTGATGTAAAAGCAATCAGAAGGAGTTGAACCTCTAAATTACTTATAAAAAGCCCTGCAAAAAATATAAAAGTTATAGCGATAAATTTAACTACTGAGAATATAGAATAAGAAGGAGCCGATGCCCTTATTTGAGGAACTAATTCATTGTATGCTAAGTCGCCGCTCCCGTCCCCGGGACGGAGTTTTCGGCAGATCCTTTGCGCTAAAAACCCGGTTATGTAGCCTGTTATTATGGCTGCAAACAAAAGGTATGGCACTAACCCTTTTATTAAACTAACCTGGGCAAATAAATAATAAACCGCCGATACCTGGGCAAGGTTGTTGACTACCGCTCCTACGATGCTTATACCTATCAAACTGAACAGGTTTATACGTTTGTTTAAGTTGAACATAACTCCCATCGCTGCCGCACTTGCCAGGGCTCCTGAAAAACTTAATACAAAACCTGAAGACAGGAAAGTTCCAATGATGAGAGAGCTAACTATAGATCTGATAGCCGCGACATACATCCCGCTTTCGGCCCCAAACCTTACAATGGCTATTATTGTGACAAGGTTGGCAAACCCGACTTTCATTCCGGGCAAGGGCATGGGTATAAATGACTCTGTCAGCTGCAAAACGCTTGCAATCGCAGCTAAAAATCCTATTTGCAGAACACTGGAATTATAAGGTTTATTATCGAGCTCTTTAGTATGTGACAGCATCAAACCTTCCTTCATGCCCGTTTTTAATTTCAATCGTCAACTTATTAGGCACGCATACGATAGCTTCCCCAGGGCCATTGATCCACCCCCAATGCCTGCATAACCCTTTAGGGCAAGCTGAATCAGCCACATGAATACTTCCGTTAAGGACTTCAAGCTTAATAGCTCCTTTTAATCCGTTTATTTCCGTAATGCCGTTTCTAGCAAGCTGTATTTCGCTGTACAAAGAACCGTTTTGCTTTACAACCGCTGTTTGCCCGGCATAAGCGCCATTCCCTGCCAAAACCAGGAACAAGGCAGCAGAAAACACAAGCAAGATAACAAGCATATCCGCAATACGTAAACTACCGCTGTATGATGTTGGAACGCCTTCGGAAACACGCATATTATGCCTATTTGAATTTTATAGTCGTGCTTATGTATAATATCTGCGCAACGAGGTCTTTCTTCGATACAGATTGATAGATTTTTGCATGGTCCAGGTTTGAAACATGAAAATACCGCTCATACATTATATCTACAAACACACCGCTTACCGCCTGTATCTGCAGACCGGTTCCATAGAGGTACGAGGAAAAATCTGAAAGTTTCGGGTCTGCGCTGATGAAACGCTCTTCTTCGGTGTATGAGTTCTTAAAAAAAGACGCTCCCATCTGCCTGCAATACCTGCCCCTGAGCGAACCCATTATAGCCTTTGAAAGGTACCTGGTGTATTTTGCTCCGAACGTATTTGAATGAACATCCCAGTTGTCATAATAGTACCTGTAGTCAAATTGCACGGAAGATATCCTGGGTTCTTCCCGTCCTAGTATGTAAAATAATCCCAGAGCAGCCCTGTCCCGCACCGAGGGATGCCTCTCCGTAAAATAATATTCATTTATCAATACCCTGTGGTACGGGTTGCTAAGATAACCGTCATCCCGTTCATAGGTCCCCACAACTCTCATCTGAGAGCGGGGAGTAAGCACGCTTGTGAATGCCAGGTCATATATTTTCGATATCTTTTTATCAGTCCAGGCAACTCCGAAAGGGAACAATTTATCGCTGTAATCAGAATAAGCAAATGTTATGGCTTTATTCCTTGAATCAAACTCGCTGGTCCAGGAAACAAAAAAGGAATCCGAGGCATAATCGTCTTCGCCGCTGGTGTCGCCGGAAACAGTCAACGTATTGTTCTTTATTTTCTGCGTTAATCCCAGAGAGACTTCTCTGCGGTATTCCCTGGTAACATTGCCTATGTGCGGAGTGGCGCTTGTCAGGCCGTCAAGGAGCGGTATTTTGCGGGAGGCCGCGCTTATGCCATCTATTATCCTTGAAGCCGTCAGGGTTGTCTTTGGCCCCACATCAACAGCTGCGTCAATACCCTCGGTAATAACATCAACCTGGTCATCATCAGTGTACGTGACATATTTTATTCCGACCTTCCGCTCAGCTTCTGCATAGGATATATAAAATAGGAGCGTTAATGTCAATAGTAAAAGGGTTTTTTGTCCGTTCAACACTATTTTTTACCTGCTTTTTTATCAATTTTTTTAGCCGGCTTTATAGTATCTTTCATGGCTGCGAAAACCTCTTCGAAATTTGCCGGAGGCCGGGAATCCATAAACCTGATTTTGCCCTCGCCATCTACGATTATATTGGAAGGAAAACCTACAAGCCCGTAGTCTTTCGCTACCGAAGCGCTGGAATCAAGCAGGACAGGAAACGGCAGCTGATTCTTTTCGATGAATTTCTTTACTTTTGCAGGGTTTTCCTGGACATTAATACTGACAACATCTAACCCTTTGCTTTTATAATTTTGATATAGCTCTTTTAATTGGGCCATCTCTTCAATGCAGTTCTCGCACCAGGTAGCAAAAAAGTTTAAAAAAATAATATTCTTACCTTTATGTTTTTCAAGAGAGTAAGTATTCCCCTTCAAATCTTTCAGCGAAAAATCAGGAGCGTTATCGCCCACTTTTATATCTGCAAAAACTAAACCAACCGTAATCAGTAAAGATAGAATTATTGCTGCCGCTCTTAATAATTTATTGCTCATTTTACCTCCCTTATTTTAACTTAATTTCGAAACTGCAATTTCGAATATCGAAAAAAACTGCAATATTCAATATTCAAACAGACAAACCTGCTTCAAATCAATTTTTTTAAAGTGTTCTTTTATACAGTTTCTTTTTGCCGTTTTGCCTTATTGGTTATTTTTTCGAAATTCTATATTCGGAATTCGAAATTCTTTATTTGCAGCCGCAGCCGCCTCCGGCTCCGCCGTAGCCGCCGCTCGAGGCTTCACGGGAACTAAGCATATGCTGCTCGTAGGTATTTCCTTCATTTTCCGTAATAAACTGCATAGCGGGGTCAGCCAAAAGCCCCTTCTGCCACGGGGAAACGCTTGAACAACCTGAAAAAAATAGCGCAAGAAATATTATTCCAGCTAATAATATGAATCCGGATTTAGTAAGAATTTTCATTTGTTTCCCTTCGTTTTATTTATTCTTTTATTTTATTGCCTTTTTGCCGGTCACTGGTAACTGGTAACTGATTACTGTTCACTGTTTCAAGGTGTATAATCCGCTGAAAACGATGTTACAAACCCGCCGCCGGTAGCTGTAGAGTTTGCTGCGGAGTTGCCAAGAGTAATATTTCCGGTAAAAGTTGATTCCCCGCCTCCCTCCCGCCGGATAGCTATCCTGTAGCGGTAAGTCCCGGGAGCTACTACTGTGCCGGCTGAATTTCTGGGCGGCGTCCAGTTTACGTTAAAACTGCCGGACGGTTTAGATGCCCCTGTAGTCCCGTTAGTTACTCCGCCTGATTTTGAAAACCAAGTAGGCAAGTCGCTGGAATTGCTCGATGCATGGCTGGAAATAAACAATGTGCGCACAAATGCGCCGACAGAATCTTCTATCCAGACAGCTTCCTGAGGCTGGTTGCCTGTGAAACTCAGGGTGCAGTGCACAATTGCAGCGCTAAGCGAATCCGGTTTAACTGCGGCCGCTGTTATGGTAAGGGTAGTAGTCACTGCGCTTCCCCAGTTATTTAAAGCGTCACGGCCGTGCACATAGATAGTGTGCGCCGCCACGCTCAAGGCTGAAACGTTTATTGAGCCTGTTACAGCTTCCGAGGCAGAATTAAAGGCCCCATCTTGAGCGCTGAGCGCTGTTCCTGCCCCGTTAGCGCCCTGGGTATCCACAAAATATTCCGCAGCCGTTATATTAGACCCTCCGGCGGCTGCATCCGAGACCGTAGCGGTAAGGGCTGCGCTTGTGGCGCCTGCAGTAGGATTAGGGGTTATATTTAAACTAGATGAGACAGGCCCTGTAGTATCCGGGGCAGCAGATACAGTTAAAGATATACTCTGAGCAGCGCCCCAGTTGTTTAAAGCGTCCTGTCCGTGTACAAATACCGTGTGAGCGCCGGCGCTTAACAATGAAACATTTATAGAACCTGTAACGGTTTCCGCTGTTGAGTTGAATGCCCCGTCCTGGGCTGAAAGGGCTGTTCCTGCGCCATTTGCCCCCTGGGTATCTATAAAATATTCCGCAGCCGCGATATTAGATGCTCCTGTAGACACCTCTGAAATGCTTGCGGTGAGAGTGACAGTTAGAGCTCCTGCTGTGGGATTGGGCGTTATATTCAAAGCGGAGGCCGCAGGCCCTGTTGTGTCTGCCGCGGATTTAGTCAAGGATACGCTCTGTGCTGTGCCCCAATTTCCAAAGGCATCCCGGCCGTGTACAAAAACCGTATGAGCCCCCAGGCTTAAGGACGCAACACTAATAGAGGCTGTGACCGCTTCATTCGGAGAATTAAATACACCGTCCTGGGATGACAGGGCTGTGCCTGTTCCGTTTGCACCCTGGGTATCTATAAAATATTCCGCCGCCGCGATATTAGCCCCGCCTGTAGTTACGTCTGAAACCGTGGCGGTAAGAGTAACGCTCGCTGCTCCTGCTGTCGGGTTTGGAGTTATATTTTGGCCGGAAGTTATGGGCCCCGCGGTATCTGCCGCGGATACGGTCAATGTTACGCTTTGAGACGCGCCCCAGTTATTTAAAGCATCGCGGCCGTGCACGAACACGGTATGAGAACCTGCGCTTAATAACGAAATATTAACAGTACCCGTAACCGCTTCAGTAACCGCGCTAAAGGTTCCGTCCTGGGCAGCCAGGGCTGTGCCGGTCCCGCCCGCGCCCTGGGTATCTATAAAATATTCCGCAGCGGCGATATTAGAATTGCCCGTATTTGCATCTGAAATCGTAGTTGTAAGAACGGCGCTTGCGGCTCCCAGGGTCGGGTTTGGAGTTATACTTGAGCCGGAGGTAAGGGGGCCAAGGGTATCGCTGCCGCCGCCCGCGGAAACCGTAAATGTAACTGAGACAAACGGCCCCCAGTTATTTGACGAATCTTTCCCGTGCACATAAACCGTGTGCAGGCCCGCGCTCAAACCGGAAACCGAGACTATACCGTTAACGCTTTCTGTAACGTTGTTAAAGAGCCCGTCCTGGGCAGTAAGAACCGTTCCTGTCCCGCTTGTGCCCTGAGTATCAAAAAAACATTCAGCAGCCGAGATATTAGAACTGCCTGCAGTCATGTCCGAAACCGTGGCTGTTATATTCACAGCAGTTGCGCCGGCAGTAGGATCAGGCGAAACTGTTAAAGCAGTTGTAACCGGGCCGGACGTGTCTCCCGCGGATGTTACATTAAAAGAAATGGATAGTACAGCGCCCCAATTGTTCGCCGCATCCCGGCCATGCACTATAAGAGTATGATTGCCCATAGTCAGGCCGGATACTGAAGCAGAACCTGTCACATTTTCAGTAACTGAATTAAAAGAACCATCCTGGGCAGAAAGAGCCGTTCCTGCTCCGTTTGCGCCCTGGGTATCAAAAAAATATTCCGCTGCGATGATGTTGGAACCTCCGGCGCTTATGTCCGAGACAGCAGCCGTTATAGTTACAATTGCGGCTCCTGCGGTAGGGTTAGGGGTAAGGCTTAACCCCGAGGTAACAGGGCCGGTTGTATCTCCGGCGCTTGCGGATATAGTTAGAGAAATAGATTGTATAGGCCCCCAGTTGTTCGCAGCATCACGGCCGTGTACTAACAGTGTGTGATTTCCCAGGGACAGGCCTGTGACCAAAATAGAACCCGATACATTTTCTGTAACCGAATCAAAACCGCCGTCAAGAGCGGAAAGAGCGGCGCCGGTACCGTTTGCTCCCTGGTTATCAAAAAAACATTCAGCGGCTGTAACGTTTGAATTCCCTGTAGCCGCGTCAGAGACAACGGCTGAAACCGTTATCGAAGACGCTCCGGCGTTAGGATTAGGCGAGGCAGAAAGGCCAGACACCTGCGGGCCTATACTATCTATGCCAAGGCTTTCCGTAATAAAAGTTTGCACGGACGAAACTACGCTGTTGCCCAGGGGATCAAAACTGGCGGCTTTATAATAATATGTAGTTCCAGGGTTAAGGCTGCTTAAACTTACGTTGTGAACAACTGTCTGGGTTGTTATAATAACCTCGCTTCCCAGGTTCACCGATGTCCCGTAGTTTACTTTAGAACCCGCAGGTTTTTGAGTCCGCCAGGAAATTATAGCCGTGTTATTTGTTATAGCGGATGCGAAAAGTTCGGTTATGACAGGTTTCTGAACCGCATTATTAGGCCGGTCCGGCACAGGAAGAAGCTGGCGGAAAACTTCGCAGCCTGTGAAATTTAAAAGCATATAACATAAAATTAACGCAAAAGCCGCAGGGCCTAACTTTAGCGTGATGAAAAAGAGTTTTAATAATTTCATATTTTATATTATGTCATTTTCATTAAAGGTGGATAAGTGTCACTTTCTTTAATTAACTGACTTATTTCTACATCATCTTTGCGCCTCCCCCGTCCCCGGGACGGGAAGGGCTATTTAAATGTATAATTTTTAGGCGGCCTTGCGCCCTTATAAACTATATCGCCGCTTCTACCTATAATTATGGTGGCCGGCAACCCGTCCAGGTTGAAGAGCTTTGCTGTTTTATTACCGGCGTCCTTTAACACTAAATACGGATAATTGTTTTTGTTTACAAAATACTTGATTTTACTTTCACTTTCCCCCAGGTTAATGCCTATAAAAACAGCGTTCTCCGAGCCCGGGCTTGTCTTCAGGGCATCCAGTTCAGGTATCTCCTCTCTGCAGGACGAACACCAGGAGGCCCAGAAGTTTATAACAATTGTTTTTTTGCCGATAAGCTTTCCTGCGTCGAATATTTTGCCGTTCAGCTTTTCAAGCGAAAACGCAGGCGCCTTTTCCGCATAAGCAGGCACGGTAAATAATAAAATTGACAAAACAAGGATTAAAATAATATTCTTCATATAAATTTCCCTTCACAGCCAATCGTTCATTGTTCATTGTTCATTGTTTATTGTTAATTGTTAATTGTTATGACAAATGCCCTGCCATAAAAATATAGTATACACCTGAACTTACAAGAGCAAAACCAAGAAGCCTTTTTAAACGCAGTATCCATATGTAGGTTTTAGGCAGGCCTTCAAGAAACGCCGCAAGAGCGCCTATAAAAAAAAGGATGGTAGCCATTCCCATAGAGTATGCCAGCATTAGTAACCAGCCTGCAACAGTTGCTTTATTCCCGGCCATAAAGGACAAAAGAGAGCTTAAGCCCGGCGTGGCACAGGGCGAAGCCACAAGGCCTGTGCAGGCTCCAACAATAAACGGGCCCCAGAAGTGCAGTTCGCTTCCGAAAAGCTTTACCTCATCTAATTCAGTAACATTGATATCATAACAACCTATTATGTTGCCGCCCAGAGCTAAAATTAAGATACCGAATGCCAGGTACACATATTGGTTAGTTGTAAGGGAGCCGAAAATCCTGCCGGTATAAACAGTAGCCATAGCAATAAAAGTGTAGCAAAGCGCAAGCCCAAGGACATAAAACAGCGCTGCCCTTATACGGTCCGCGGTATTTCCCGAGCGAGAACCTATAAAACCGGCCGTAACAGGTATAACAGGGTAGATGCAGGGGCCAAAGGACGAAGCTATCCCTGTAATATAAATTGAAATAAACGTCATTAAGGATAAATTGTTAAAATCCAGATTCTGCATGTTATTTCCCCCTCATACACCCTTCAAGGCTATTCATCTTTGGAAATCGGGGGACACAATACTTAATTCACTTTTTGAAACAACAATTAAGTATTGTGTCCCCAGAATTACCCAGAATTACGAATTATCTCCTTTCGCTTATATCTCTGATTATAGCCTGATAAAATTCGTTCCAGCTTATGACAAAATGCTGCATGCTGATTTCTACAGGGAATGTAGACCCATCTTTTCGTTTATGTATGGTTTTAAATATATGGCTTCCCTTATTTTCAATTACTTTAAGATCTTCAGCAAGCACGGGCAAAGCTTCAAGCGCCACGATGTCTTTCAGGTTCTTCTGCACTATCTCTAACTGAGAAAACTTGTAGCTGGCAAGGGCTTTTTCGTTAGCTTCCATAATCCGCAGGTCTTTATTGAAAATAAGTATTATATCGTTAGCGTATTTTATAAAGTAATCGTATTTTTTTTCAAGCGACCTGCGCTCTACTTCGGCTATGTATTGTTTCCTGTAAAACCTGACTATCTGCCTGTACCAGATAAAGCCGAGGAAGGCGCCTATCCCGCCAACAATAATTAAGGCAAAAAGCGTTATAAGAACCGCCCGGTTTTTAACCGGAGCGTTCACCTCATCTTTGTCTATCTTTACAATAAGTATCCAGGAGGACTCCGGTATTTTTTTTATAGCCGCTATTACAGGGGTCTGGCGGTAATCAACCCCCTCCACTATTCCGGTTACCCCTCTTACAGCCATTGATGCAGGGTATCCTTTCCCTGCCATAGGAAGCGTATAAGTAAGCGGGCTGTCTTTCCGGTACTTCAGTTCATTTAAAAAAAGAGCTTTATCCCCTTCTTTTCTTACTATAAAGGTTTCTAGAGTTTGCCCCGGGCCGGGATTGGATTGCATGAAAGGATAGAGGAACTTATACGGCGATATTTTCATCACTATTAAACCGTAAACATCTGTGCCCTTTAGGTCCGTTTCAAATACGGGCACATAAACATCAAGGTCTACGGTTTTATCTGCCTCGTGTTTGTAAAGGTCTGAAAATATAATCTTTTTATCTTTGAGCGCCTGCTGAGCCAGCCCTTTTTCATACTCGCCGAGCGTTACTTTTTCATTTGAAGAGCATCCGTAAGTTATCAGTTTCAGCGACAGGTCATACAAATAGATGCCTTCATACTCCGGGTTTTTATGGATTTCATTTGTCAATTTACAGAATAGTTTCTGCCTTTTTATCCTGTCACCGGTCCTGGCAAGTATGTTTATCTTTGCAGCATCTATATAAAACGGGGCAAGGATGAAAGCATCGTCAAGGCGTTCCTGCCTCCAATTCAATATCTGGCTGACTTTAAGTTCGGCTATTATAGAAAGGTCCCTTTCTCCCTCCCTTATTAAAATCTTTTTTACATTTTTAAAATATATTTGGCTAAAGAGAAAAACAAGGACTATAAGCAAAATATAAAAGAGCAATAGGCGTATTACAGCTTTTCTTAAATTTGAGTCATTAGCTATGAGATGGAACGTGCTGTTTTTTAGCATTTTATATTTTCTCCTCTGCCGCCTTTCCGCCAGCCTGTCTGCGGGACAGCCTGCTTTCTTACCTTAAGCATACAACAAATTCCATAAAATTAGAATGATGCATTTCCGGCAATGATTGACTTTTTTCCACTATTAGGAAGTTGGGGTTTTGGATTTATTTTATTAAATTTGTTTCCTCGTCTGTGTTTAGAAAGCAAGGTGGAAACAGGCGCATAAAAGGTGGAAACAGACAATGTTCTAAAATGTGTGATTCTACTAAAATTAGGGCATCAAGGAAACTATACGTCTTAAAAAGTTTCCAGAGGAGGCAGTAAAATGAAGAGTAAAATGTTGTTGAAAGCAGTTGTCGCAGCGTTGTTGTTTTTTGTAGGGCTGTCAAACATCAGCCCGGTGGCGTTAGAAGCATTCACTAGCACGCCTACACAAGACCCGACTTTAATACCAAAATATGTGGACCCGTTAGTTGTACCGCCTGCTATGCCAAAGACCTCTACAACGGCCGCAGAAGACTATTATGAAATATCAACAAAACAGTTTTCCCAGCAGGTGCTTCCCACAGGCATGCCCCAAACCACTGTCTGGGGTTACGGTTCAGTCCAGAACCCTGGAACTTTTAATTATCCGGCATTTACCATTGAAGCAACTGTCAATAAACCAGTCCGCGTTAAATGGGTAAACGGACTTGTGGATGCAACCGGGAATTATCTTCCCCATCTTTTGCCTGTTGACCAGACGATAGATTGGGCAAACCCTCCCGGGGGTACCATGGGCAGAGATATGGTAGGCACTGACCCTACATCTTATACAGGCCCAGTTCCTTTAGTAGTTCATGCGCACGGGGTACACACAAATCAGGAAAGCGACGGCTACGCTGAAGCCTGGTACCTGCCGGCAGCTAACAACATCCCAGCCGGTTACGCGACAGAAGGTACTTATTTTAACCCAAATAAAACTAAATCGAAGTTCGGATACCAGTGGGGTGCTGGAGCCGCTGTTTTTGATTACCCGAATGATCAGAACGCGGCAACAGCATGGTACCACGACCACGCAATGGGCATGGATAGATTAAATGTATATGCAGGACTTGCTGGGTTTTACCTTATAAGAGGCGGTGCGGGCGATGTCGTGACCACAAAAACAGGAGCAGCGGCAGTGCTTCCAGGCCCAGCGCCTACAACGACCAATACAGGCTGTTTTGAGATACCTTTAGCTATTCAGGACAAGTCTTTCAACTCGGATGGCTCCTTATTTTATCCGGACAGCCGGCTTTATTTTGACGCTTTCGCTGGGCCTTACGCCCCCACTTCGGATATAGCGCCGATATGGAACCCGGAGTTTTTTGGCAATACGATGCTGGTTAACGGCAAGACCTGGCCGTACCTTACGGTTGAAGCGAAACGTTACCGTTTCCGCATTGTAAACGGCTGCAACTCCCGTATGCTTCTTCTACAATTCGACAATAACATGCCTTTCTGGCAAATAGGAGCTGAAGGCGGTTTCTTAAGCCTTAACCCGGTCCAGCGCACACAGATGCATATGGGCAACGGTGAAAGGGCTGATGTTATAGTAGATTTTACGAACGTACCAGTCGGCACTAACGTAATTATGCAGAACATCGGAGCTGACGCGCCTTTCACAGGCGTCCCCGGAGTTGATTTTGTAAGCGCAGACCCGGCCACGACCGGACAGGTCATGCAGTTTCGGGTAGTGGCAGCAACAAGCCCGGACCTGAGCACCCCTCCGGATCAACTCGTGCTTCCGGCAAGGACCGATCTAGGAGCTGTTAATAATACCAGGCAGATATCCCTTAATGAAATGAGTTCAAACGTCCTGCCCGGCATAGGCCCCAGGATGGCTTTAATGGGAACAGTAGACCTTTCAATTTCGACATCACCGGTTGGAGTTCCCAAATTATGGAGCGACGCAGTTACAGAAAACCCGGCTTTAAACGCCACAGAGATCTGGGAAATGTATAATTTTACAGTAGACGCTCACCCTGTGCATATTCATCAGGTTCAATTTGAAGTGGTGAACAGGGAGATATTTGACCCTGCCGCAGGAGTAGTGGGAACGATAAATCCCCCAGAACTCTGGGAAAGCGGCACAAAAGATACGGTCGTTTCTTACCCGGGCCAGATAACTCGTGTCAAGGCAAAGTTTGATGTCCCGGGCCTTTTTGTATGGCATTGCCACATATTAGAACACGAAGAGAACGAGATGATGAGGCCGATGTTCATAGGAGCTATGCCCAGCACATCCACTGTTGCCAGCGCAAGCGTAATCCCTGTTGCCAATGACGCGGCAACGATACCTAAATATGTAGACCCCCTGGTTGTGCCGCCGGCTATGCCGACAACAACAACCAGCGCAACTGAAGACTATTACGAAATATCCACGAAGCAGTTTAGCCAGCAGGTTTTGCCTACAGGCATGCCAAAAACCACTGTCTGGGGATATGGCTCCGTACAGAATCCGGGAACATTCAACTACCCGGCATTCACTATTGAAGCGAAAGCCAACAAACCGGTCCGCGTTAAGTGGATAAACGGCCTTGTGGACGCCAGCGGAAACTACCTCCCCCATCTTTTGCCCGTTGACCAGACTATACACTGGGCAAACCCTGCAGCAGGGCTGACAGGCAGAGATTCACCGGGAACTGACCCGGCCTCTTATACAGGGCCTGTTCCTTTAGTCGTTCACGCGCACGGCGTGCACACAAACCAGGAAAGCGACGGTTACGCTGAAGCGTGGTATCTGCCGGTTGCAAATAACATACCTACTGGTTATGCAACTGTAGGAACCTGGTACGACCTCAATAAGAGTTTATCAAAATTCGGTTCGCAGTGGGCTGGAGGAGCCGCTGTTTTTGATTATCCAAATGACCAGGCAGCAGGTACGGCCTGGTACCACGATCATGCTATGGGTATGGATAGATTGAATGTCTATGCGGGCCTTGCGGGGTTCTACCTCATAAGAGGCGGAGCAAGCGACATAGTGACAACAAAAGCCGGAGGAGCTGCTGTTCTTCCCGGTCCGGCTCCGACAACAACAAATACGGGCTGTTTTGAAATACCTTTGGCTATACAGGATAAATCTTTCAACGCCGACGGTTCTTTGTTCTATCCGAACACCAGGGCTTTCTTTGATGGTTTCACCGGCCCTTATGCTCCTCAATCCGATATAGCTCCGATATGGAACCCTGAATTTTTCGGCAATACGATGCTGGTTAACGGCAAGACCTGGCCGTACCTTACGGTTGAACAAAAACGTTACCGTTTCCGTATCGTGAACGGCTGCAACTCCCGTTTACTATTGTTAAAGCTTGACAACAACCTGCCTTTCTGGCAGATAGGAGCAGAAGGCGGCTTCTTAAGCTCTCCTGTTTCCCTTACCCAGTTGCTTATAGGTAATGGAGAGCGTGCAGATGTCATAGTGGATTTCACGAACGTCCCGGCAGGAACCAACGTCATGATGCAGAACATAGGAGCTGATTCCCCGTTCGTTCCGGGAACTACTTTTACACCTGCTGATCCCAACACAACCGGACAGGTCATGCAGTTTCGGGTAGTAGCAAAAACAAGCCCGGACTTAAGCACGCCTGCTGACCAGCTGGTCTTGCCCGCGAGAACACCTCTTGGTGCTGTCAATATGGCAAGGCAGATATCCCTAAACGAAATGGATTCTAACGTACTGACAGGCGTAGGCCCCAGGATGGCTCTGCTTGGTAAAGTAGACCTTACAGGCCCGACACCGGTTGGTGTGCCTAAGATGTGGAAAGATACTGTAACTGAAGACCCTGATCTGGGTTCAATAGAGCAATGGGAAATATATAACTTCACTGTGGACGCTCACCCTGTGCACATTCATCAGGTCCAGTTTGAAGTGGTCAACAGGGAAGTCTTTGATCCCGCGGCAGGAATAGTGGGAACGGTCAAGCCTCCTGAGGTCTGGGAAAGCGGCGGAAAAGATACCCTCATCGCTTATCCCGGAGAGATAACGCGCGTCAAAGCGAAATTCGATATACCGGGAATATTTGTCTGGCACTGCCATATCCTGGAACACGAAGAAAACGAGATGATGAGGCCGTTTTTCGTAGGTGAAATTACCAGCACGACCACGATAGCCAATATAACCATGTACCCTGAACCCGACGAGGTAGAATTACCCTCTGAGTTCGGGCCTGTACAGCTCCAGATATCCTCGGGCACATTTGCGCAGCATGTCACTCTTACAATAGCTACCGTTACTGTGACTACAGCCGTGGTTCCGCCTACTACGCCTACAACTACGACTACGACTACGTCTACGGCTACGGTTACGACTACCGTTACGCCTGTGACTACGGTCATACCCACTCCTAAGCAGAAGAACCTAAAAGTCAGCAAAGTAGTTGTAAATATAAACAACAAGCAGAATTTACAGCCGGTAAAACCTATCACTGTTACTATGACTTACAAGCCCGCTAATGTCACAGGTATGAATACAAAGAAGCTGTCCCTCGCGGCCTACAATCCTGCAACGGCCACCTTTGTTCCGATACCGTCAAAGGTAAATACTACAACGGGTAAGGTTACGGGAAAGATAAAACATTTCTCGATCTATGCGATAGTTGAGCTTGTGCCTGAGGTAGACCTCGGTAAAGTCAAAGTATATCCTAACCCGTTCGACCCTAACATTACGGATGTCACTATAGGCAACCTGACAAGTGCAGCGGACATAAGGATCTATACTATAACCGGTGAGCTGGTTAGAAGACTTGACTACAATTCGGCTGACGGTCTGGTTACATGGGACGGAACTAATGACTCAGGCAGTAAGGTCGCAAGCGGTATATATCTTGCGCTTATAAACGGTTCTGAAGGCAAAAAGGTAGTAAAAATAGCAGTAGAAAAGTAACAAAACGGCAATTTCGAATATCGAAATCCGAAAAAATAGGCAAAGAAACAAAAAGAAATAAGGCAAAAGTAAATATAAGAAAAGAAGCTGAAGTTTTTGCAGTTTAGAGATTTGATATTGCAGTTTTTTTCGAGATTCGAAATTGAAGTTTCGAAATTTCTAAAGGGAGGAGTAAAATGAAAAAGGTATTAGCGGTCATGGTAAGCTTGGTCATCTTAGCAGGTCAAAGCTCGGTATTTGCAGCAGGTTCAAACGCAGGCAAATCAACAGCGCAGTTTTTGCAGCTTGGTGTAGGAGCGCGCGCTGAAGGTATGGGCGAGGCATACACAGCCTCGGCTGTCGGCGCTGATGCGGTGTACTGGAACCCGGCAGGGATCGCGGGCATTGAAAAAAACGAGGCATCTTTTACCCAGGCCATGTGGATACAGGATATCTCATACCAGGCTGCTGTTGGAGCCTTTCCCACCAAGCATGGCGCCTTCGCGATAGGGCTTAAGTACCTTTCCTACGGAAGCATAAAGAAAACTGACGACACGGGCCTTGAGACCGGCGATTTTTCGCCTAATGACTTGATGGCTGGCGTGTCTTACGGCAGAGAATTCGGAAAGTTAAAAGCAGGCATAACCGTAAAATATATATCTTCAAAGATAACGAATACAGCCACAGCAGTGGCAGGCGATATCGGTTTCAAATACCCGTTCATGGATGACAAACTTATCATAGGGCTTGCAGGCATGAACATGGGCACCAAGATGAAGTTCGTTAACGAGGAAGACCCTCTTCCCTCAACTGGTAAATTCGGCGTAAGCTACATGCCCGGAGGTCTGTGGCTCATCGCTCTTGACGCAAACATGCCAAACGACGATGACGCCTACGCAAATGCCGGAATAGAGAAGAAATTCCAGCTGGGTGATATCTCGCGCCTTGCCCTGCGCGCAGGCTACAACACCCGGACCAAGGACATAACCGGTACACAGGGCGTTACCGCCGGAGTAGGTTTCGGCTATAAACAGCTCGATCTTGACGTCGCCTTCGCTCCTTACGGTGACCTGGGCAATATAACTCTTGTCAGCCTGGGCGTTAAGTTCTAGTTTTTATTAAATTAAGTTTTTTCAAGATTCGAGATTGGTTATTCGAAGTTGACTCATTAGATTTTGCAGTTTTTTTCGGATTTCGAGATTGAAGATTTGAAATTAATTAAAGAAAGGGAGGTTTTATGTCAGACAGAAATTTAGCAGGTGTTGCCTTAGCGTTCATTTTTGGAGCATTAGCTGGAGCTGCTGCAGGTGTGCTGTTCGCGCCAGCAGCCGGCAAAGAAACAAGAAAAAAGATAAAGGATTTTGCTGTAGACGGTGAAGAAAGGTTTGAGCACATGGGTGCGGAAGCAAAGCAAAAAGCCATTAACCTCATAATTGAAGGCAAGGAAAGGTTAAGCAGTCAAAAAGACCGCCTGGAAGCCGCCTTTGAAGCAGGGAAAAAAGCTTACGAAAAGAAACAGCAAGTCCAGGCTTAGTTTTGTTACCGGCTTTATCAATATAACAATAAAAAAGTGTCCCGCCGTGAACCGGGGCACTTTTTTTAATCGGGGGACATCCATGAAAAATCGGGCAATTTATGCCAAAGATTATTTTTGCGGTAGAAAAAGGATTTTTCAGTGAACCCTACATGAGGTTATATGTGATGGGCATGACGAACTCTGCGCGGACCGGCGGTTTGGGGTAGGGTGAGCAGGACTTTATGGCATTTACTCCATTGCGGTCCAATATATCGAAACCTGAACTTGAAACTATTTTAATGTTAGTAACCGTTCCGTCTTCTTCCACAACAAAAGAAATAGTTACCTGTCCGCTCCAGCCCATCTTTCTTGCAATCTGAGGATAGGTCATTTTTCGGTGGATCATATCCCTGATATAAGTAAATTGCTCCTTCAAATAATGAGTGCGGGCTTGTTCGCGCACAACTCCGGAATCATCAGCCTGCGTAGTTGCCGCCTGCGGTTCTGCACCTTCTGTTTTCGGGTCATTTGTTGGCACCTGTCCTTCAGACGGCTGAGTATTTTTAGCTTCTGTCCGTTCCGGCAGAGGTTTGGGCGAAAGGGATTTAAGGCTCGGAGAAGCTGGTTGTCTCTGTTTTATAGCATCACTAATCCGGGGCGTTATTTGCTCATTTAAGATATTTAGATCCGTAACGGTTAATTTCCTGCCCATTTCGGATTCCATGAATATAACAAAAAACATCAGCCCGAAAAAAGCATGAATAACTATGGAAAATTGAAAAGCCTTTACCTGTTCGTTCACGTTTTTTTCTCCGTTTGCAAAGCTATATTGCTGAACCCGTGGGTTTTAAGGGTATCCATAACATCTACAAATATCTGTAAAGGGATATCACGGTCAGCCCTGATAAGCAGAGGTGCTTTACGCTCTAACTTGCAGAGCCCGTTGCATAAATCTTCAACATATACCGGACGCGTGTTAACATACAGATTGCCCTGTTTGTCTATTTCGATGATATGTGTCTTTAAAAGTTCCGTCTTATTGATAGTAGCTTTCGGCAAAGCAAGCGGGATAGAGCCGCTTGCTATGAACGTCGAAGTCGTAAGCACAATAGTTAAAAGCACAAGCATTATGTCTATAAAAGGAATAACGTTTATTACGTCAAACTCTTTCTCATCCATTTGCTATATCCCATTCCATAAGTATCTCTTTTGCCTTTCTTACAAGAAAATTATAAAGAGTTATGGCAGGAATCGCGACTAACAGGCCCACAGCCGTTGTCTTTAAGGCAAGCGCAAGACCTATCATTATTTTCGATGTATCCATAAAACCTTCAAGGCCCATTGTATAGAAAGTCAGCATTATCCCGAGCACAGTGCCCAATAGGCCTATATAAGGGGCGTTGCTTCCTATAGTGGCTATTAAATGAAGTTTTTTTGTCAGATGAAGCTCAAGCCTGCGCTTATCCTTAAAATCAGCCGGCGATATCTTCCTATAAAGACGATGCCGCTCAAACGCAACAGCAACAGCCACTATGCTCATAAAAACTAATAACCCGATAACGCCGTATTCAATAGAAATCTTTAACCATTCCATGATATCACTCCTGTGTTAAGATAATTTTAGGCCGCTAAAAATAGTTTTTTTGAGTACTATAATAGTTTACAAAAACTCTCCTGGTTTTGTAATCGGCGGTTTCTACAAAATCCTAACTTTTCTCTACCAAAGGCACCACACTACAAAAATTAATTCAGGGGACAAATAATTCAGGGGACACTAATTCAGGGTACTTTAGAAATAATTCAGGGGACACAATACTTAATTACAACGTTTTGTGTACCGTATTTTTCTTAAACCAAAGCAATTAAGTATTGTGTCCCCCGATTATCCCGATTATCAAATCCTGTAAGATACTGTTATGTAGAAGTTTCTGCCGTTCTCGGGCACTTTTATGCCTGTCGAGTATATGTTTCTTGTATATGAAAGATAGGAGAAGTAGTATTTATCGAACAAGTTATTTACTCCCACATAGACTGACAGATCTTTATAGGCGCAACCGGCTTTGATATCCGTGGTCTCGTATCCGTCTGTGCTCTGTTCCTGAAGCACAGAGTCTACCTCGGTCTGCCGGGCTGCCATGTTCTGGTCAGCTTCTAAAAAACAAGAGCCGTTGTCATACCTCAACGCCAGGGTCCCTTTAAGCGGGGGGATCTCGGAAAGAGGGCGGCCGCCGGTCTTGTTGTAACCCCGGGTATATGAAAAACCACCTTTTAAGAAAAGATCTAACGGCAAAGACCATTGCGACCCTAACTCTCCTCCCCACATGTAAGCTTCTATATTTTCGTAAGTCATTAGTTTCTGCGCAGGGGTAAGCTGCACTGAGGTAACATTAATGAAGTCGGTTAAGGAACTGTAGAACATCGTTGCGTTAATATAAAACCTGCCAAGCGCATACTTGGCGCCGAGGTCTGCTTCGTTGTTTGAGACGGGCCTCAGATCCGGATTGCCTTTCCACGGCTGCTGGCCCGGCATCATGCCCACAAGCGGCCGGTCCATAAAAAGCTCTTCCGGGTCAGGCGTTCTGTTGCCTTTTGCGACACCAGCAAAAATCTCTATCTCTTTTGAAGGTTTACATGTCAGCTGTAAATTGCCTCCTACAGTGCTGAAATTGGCAGGTGAAGGCAAGGCTGAAGCGGTGTGTGATTGGGTAGGGTTTGCCCGGGCGCTGTCCGCCCGCACTCCACCTTCAAAATTTATCTTTTCAGAGACAGGGACGGTGTAAACCGCAAAAATCCCTGAGTTATCTATGCTAACATCCGGTATCGGCTTTGCATCCCATTTTCTGTTGTAGTAATCAATCCCGCTTTTTAAAACTCCGGTTCCCATATTAAAGGAAGCATTGGCCTTCCCACCGTAGACCTGGGTTTTGGAAAGCCCTGACATAGCCATCGTAAAGGCTCGCAAACTATTATCCATCAGGTGGTCAACCTTGTCCCAGTAACCCTGAAATTTTATGTCTTCTAAAAAGGAAGAAAGCTTTTTTATTTCGTAGGCCCAGTTTACCTGGGTCGCGCGGTCATAGGTCGAGTCCATGGTAAGGCCGGGATAAAGGACGTGCTCTGTGTTCTGATACGAATAACTGATGTCAGTGTGTGAATTCGCAGTGGGATTGGCTCCAACCTTTGCCCAGCTGGTATTGGCTTCATAGGCCTTAGAATTTATAGTATCAGTGCGATAGCGGTTTGTGTTCGCAGGCCCATAGAGGTCTGTTATAGTTTTTCCGTCTCCTGACACAGGCGGTTCTGAAGATTTGTAAGCATAGCCGGCCAGAGCGTCAAATTTTTCAGTTCCGTATGAAACGACAGCTGAGTCATTTATGCTGTTATATGAACCGTGAGTCAGGTTCAAGTCAGCGCCAAGCCCCTGCCTGGGTTTTTTTGTAACTATATCTATCATACCCGCAAGGCTGCCTGGATTTGTCAGGTCATATGGCCCCTTAATGATTTTTATCTGTTCAATTTCCGCAAAGTCAAAATGAAATGCTGGCGTGTCCATCCTGTTCGGGCAGGCTCCATGAAGCCGCGCCCCGTCAGACAGGACATTTATGTTATCTCTTTGAAAACCGCGCAGCACAACATCATTGGCTATGGGACATTTGCGCACGATATTGATGCCTTCCACCTGTCTTAATGCCTCGCCCACATCACGCGCAGGGCTTTCCCTTACCTCTCGCATGTTCAGGCTCTCCTGGTTAAGAGCTTCTTTCTGGCCGCGAATAACTATCTCATCAAGCAGAAGATTTTCCGCATAAACCGGAATACTGGAACAAAGAAAAAACAATACCGCTGCTGCTGCATTTATAACTTTCATACTTTACCCCTTTTTTTATGATATGGTCTCTTCTCTATCAGGAGAAGTACCTGCGCTGCAACAAGAGTTTACAAAAAGTCTGCTAATTTAGTAATCGGCAAATTCTACAAAATCCTGACTTTTTTCTACCAATATATAAATCAATTTCGAATATCAAAGCACGAATTTCGAAAAAATAACCAATGAAGCAAAAAGAAATACCGCAAAAATGAATATAAAGAAGTTGAAGTTTTTGTAGTTTAGGTATTTGATATTGCAGTTTTTTTAGAGATTCGAAATTGTTTTTTCGAAATTGTTTCATTAGATTGCCGTTTCGAAAGCAAAAAAAGAGGAGAAGGATTTCTCCTTCTCCTCTTTTTAAATGGCTCTCTAGCTTATGGCGTAATCAAATTCTTGGTGGTCCAGGCCGAGTTGCCGGCCCCGTTGTACGCCTGTACCCTATAGTAATACCGTTTGCGCCTTAACAGGTTATTATCTGTGTATGACCTTATCGCTGACCCTACCCTGAAGGTCGTAAGCCCTTGCGAAAAACCTACATTTGTTGCCCTCTGGATAGTAAAACCGCCAAGCACTGAGGCGATTTCCTGCCAGGAGAGCACAACACGCGCTGATGTAGGCGATTGCTGCGAACCAACAGCTGTGAAAGCTATCGGTGCAGCAGGAGGCGCTGTGTTTATGGTAACTGTAGCAGACCAGGTGGAGTTTGTCCCTCCAAGGGTAGCTCTGATCCGGTAGTAGTAGGTCTTGTTAGCTGCCATCGTTGTATTGTTAATATAGGTAGTTACTACTCCAAGGTTATATGACTGAAGATTGGTAGTAAACCCCGTGTTTTCAGCTCTTTGAACAGTAAAACCAGTTGCAGTAACCGAGTTATTAGTCCAGTTTAAGCTTACCGTTAGCGGAGCAGCAAGAGACATGGCGCCGGCAGGAGCTGAAGGAGCTCCAAGAGGAAGCACTATATTTGCGGTTGCCGGTGCAGCGTCACCGATTGCATTGTACGAGAATACCTTATATTGATAGGAAGTCCCGTCAAGAGCCGTGATGTCGCTGAAGGCCAGTACTGTCTGGGCCACCGTTCCAAGCGATGTAAACGCACCCGGGTTTCCCCCTGTTACAATTGCCCGTTCGATCCTGAATCCGGTCGCAGCTACCTGCCCTGCTGTATAACTCCAGGCCAGGTCAACCTGATGACCGCCTATCCTTGTAGCCGTAAGAAAGGTCGCAGAAGCCGGCGGGCCCTGGGTAGTTATCGTTGCGGTATTTGACCAAGCGGAGTTTCCGTTAGGGCTGTTGCTTCTTACCCTGTAAAAGTACTGGGTGTTAAACCCAACCGTACTGTCAAGGAAAGATATGACCGAGCCGTAAGCCGTATTCGGTATGCTCGGATCAACGGTAGTTGAAACTACTACTGCGAAGTTTGAAGTGAGGCTTCTGTCAAGTGTAAACCCGGACTCGCTTGCTGAACTGTCAGCCCAGGTAAGCATGACCCCGCCGCCAAGAGCTGAAGCCTGCAGGTTCGGTGGAGCGATTGAAGCTACCTGAAAAACCAGCGGCCGCATCATATCCATTTCTTCATGCCCCAGTATATGGCAGTGCCAGGTGTATTCCCACCCGAAGTTAGCATACTCGTTTGTAACCCCAGGGTTAATGGGATTTGACGTTAATGGATCTATGTTCGTGAAATCTTTTGGCGAGTGCAAAGGTATCGCAGGGTTATAAGGCCTTACACTGTCA
This sequence comes from Candidatus Liberimonas magnetica, assembly GCA_020523885.1. Lineage (NCBI taxonomy): Bacteria > Pseudomonadati > Elusimicrobiota > Endomicrobiia > Endomicrobiales > Candidatus Liberimonas > Candidatus Liberimonas magnetica. Next base: position 127,745 of record JAJAPY010000006.1, read on the forward strand.
GGGATAGGCCAGGGTAAATCTTGTTTGTGAGGACGCATAGCAACTATCGTATCTTCAAGCGGGCTTATCCTGACCGTGTCTTTCCAGCCGAGCTCGTTTGCGTCCGGCAGGCGTATGGCACCGTCCCAGCCTACGCGGTTTATCAGCTGAACGTCAAATAAGTGAAAGTGAATAGGATGGGTGTCAACTCCGTTATGGGTTATCTTCCATATTTGCGTTGTGCCGTCCTGGAGCACTTCCGTAGCAGGGTCTGTGAAGTTTTGCATAATGAAATTCTGGGTCGTTACATTAGTCATCGGCAGTTCAATTCCGAGTTTGCCGCTCATACGGCCGTACTCTTTATCCCAGGCTCCGCCCATCTCGTCATGCAGGGCCTTCGGCTCAAGATGCATCGTTGTTGTTGCGCCGCTTACCATGGCGAATTTCATTTCGTTATCCTGTATCCTGGCATGGCCGTCATGCGGATAAAGGGTCGGGAAAGTTTTATTGTATACATTATTATACTCTGCTTGAGCAACTATTATCGGTTTCTGCGAATCCCTGAAAGCCAGCGGTAATTTAGTGTTTAGAAGTGTGGGATTAAAAGCAACAGGGGTTTGTGTGGTTACCTTAATCTGCATAATTGTGCGCGTATTAGGAGCAAAACCCGCTTCAGGGGTAGGTGCGCCTCCGGTGTCTGTCAAGTCAGGCGCTCCTGTATAGTAGTCATAGCGCGGGTCAAGCGCCGGAAAAGCCGCGGGTGCATCATTATATAAGATAAGCGTCTTTCCTGCATACTGCGAAAAATCAATTATGACGTCCGCTCTTTCCGCGCAGCCAAGAAGAAGCGCGTGGTCCTGAACATTTCCGGCATTAAAAGTAGTCGGGTCTGTGTTCCAGGTAACAGGCTGGTTAGGAATATCTACAGGCGCAGGAAGAAAACCGCCTTCTGTTCCTATCTGAAGGAAACTTGGGCCAACCGTTGTTGGGTCCGGCACTCCGCCCGGTCTTCCATCCGTAGGCCAGAGTTCAGGGAAACCGGCTGTCACTTGAGCAGGCACCATTTTGACTTCCTTGTCGCTGCCTATCAATACAGTTGGAGCGCTTATATAATTTGTGCCCGGATTTGTAAGAGTAACGCTTGTTATCAAACCACCGGTAACCGTTGCCGTTGCCTGAGCGCCCGTACCGCCGCCTCCTACAAAATATACCGTAGGCGCAGAGGTGTAGCCTGAGCCTGGATTATTAACCGATACCCAGTTAACTCCTCCTCCGGCAACAGTTGCTGTCGCCTGGGCACCTGTACCGCCTCCTGTATCTGCAACATAAAGCTGAAGGTTAAAGAACCGGTCATCAGCTGCGTTTAAAACCCTGAACCTGTAGGCTTGCGGGTTAACCGTAAGCACGGGATACGGAGTGCCGTTTACAATTGGAACGTCCATAAAAGCTTCCACAGCCATTGACGGATGAGGTACGCCGGGTATCTGAGGCGGTTCCCAGGGAGCATTTATAGGGTCATAATAAGGGTTTGCCACAGGGCCGTGTAAGACATCGCTTGTGGGCGGCCAAAACCACGGGCCGTAATGCCAGCGGCCGAACGGGTTTACGCCGGTCAGGTCAGCCGGGTTCTGGGCTGTCATATATACATGCGGATACCAGAGGTCGCCTGCATGAGGCACCGGAGGAGTAGTTCCCCAGTTCCAGGTAGGGTCAAGCTGTGTAATCGTGGTTGTATCAACCCAGGTTCTATCCTGTATAACTAAAGGTATGCCGTAGGTGTACACGCCTCCTCCATTATTGGGTATAGCGCCTGAATTGATGAGCGCCTGCTCGGTTGTATCGGTTATTAAATAACCTGCAGCTTCGCCCGCATAAACATTAAGGCGGGTTATGCCCCAGGCATGGTCATGATAGAACAAAAGCCGGGCGCTCTGCTGGTTCGTCCAGTAGAAATACTGCGTGCCGTCGCCGGGGGTGGTAGCCGGCATATCAGGCACGTCCTGTACGCTTACGCCTCTTGGATACATCGTCATTTCACCCGCAGGAGTTATCCATTGATGGGCCGTGCCGTCGCTTATCCAGGGGCTGTTGGCTCCATGGTTGTGAAGTGTTGCGCGGTTCTCGGTATATGACTCATACATAGGGTCGCCGTTGCCGTCAAGGACTGGGTCCCCGTTCATGTCCAGCATCGGTTCAGGGCCCATGCCTGCTCCCATTACGGTTTTATCAACAGGCAAAAAGAGGTTGCCTGCTGTGCCTGTAGAAAGCATGTTTACAAATTTCAGGCGTACAGGCTTGTCTTTCTGGGCGATGATCAACGGGCCTAAATAATGTATAGGCGCCGGCGGAATCGAATTTCCCGGGCCGCCGTTATTTAACTGCACATAACCGCGCAGCCTCGTTGGAGGAAGGTCCGGATGCATTTTCTCTTCGTACTCCTTGAGCGCGATCTCGTAATAGTCGGAACCGGCATAAGTTGTCGTGTCGGCATTGGCTATGGGTATGAATTGCCCTATCTCGTTCTGGTTAGCCGAGCCGATACCTGGAAGCCTGTTAACGAACTTCCTTATTTTAGGCGTATACGCCCAGTTCGGTTCAGGGCCGAAATAGTGAGGGGTGTCCGTGGACGTTATAGCCAGGGCCGGCTTTACCTCAATTGACATAAAAATTACAGCTGACAACATGATACTAACACCTAATTTACCGTACTTCATAAACTCCTCCCTTATGTCGCGTTCCGCCTTCGGCGGAACTTACCTTCGCTTTGCTCAGGATTGTTTCGGCAAGATTTGTAACTTGCTTGCCTCAACGCTCCTCGATGGAAACTATGTTTCCCTTCGACGTTCGGCTCTGCCCGCCTTTGCGGGCTTCGCCTCACTGAACCCTTCTAAGTTGTAAACTGCCTATTTCATGTATGTCGCGTTCCGCCTTCGGCGGAACTTACTTATTTATATTTTATTTATTTTCATTTTCATTTATTGGAATGGCTATCTTTTTCTGTGCTGCTGCCCTTTGTTGTTCCTTAAAACGTTCTGCGGCAGCTTTTCTCTGGTCAACGATTGTAACTCTTTTCTCATATTTTTCTGAGATCTCATCGAGGCCCGGCCTGGCAAAATGCGGCGCGGCAGTATTTTCCTGCGGCGTTTCTTTTGCAGCAGGTTCATTGGAACTTGTGTTTTTAGAAGCCGGCTCTGTTACCGGTTCATCGAATTTCTTTTCTGCGGGCAAAGGCTCGGTTGAAACAAGATCATTGCCGGCCTTTGGCGTTTCCGGGATTACAAGAGAATCTTCTTTAAGGTTCGGGTCAGATGAAATTACCTCGTGCTGTGAATCCCCAGGGATTAAATCAGCCGGAGTTCTTACTTCCTGTGAATCACTGACCGCAGGAGCCGGGTTAGGTTCGGTTACGCTATTTGAAGGTGCATATACTTCTGCTTCGTTATTTACCGTATCAGGACTGGCTTCGCTATTTGAAACAGGGTCTGCCATGCCGGTAATTAAGTTAACCGGGTTACGATTTACTTTTATGCCCGTATTTATTATTGAAGGTGTTGTTGGTTTTTCCGCCTTATCTGTTGAACCAGAAGCTGTTTCCGGCTCCGGCGCTTTTTCTGTTAGTGGAGATAATTTTGTTTCAGGTTTAACTTCAGCTTCAGGCGCTTTTAAGGAAACCTCCGGAGCTTCTTGTTCCTTTATATTTAGCTCGTCAGGTATTACAGGGCTTGCTTTGGGAGGCCTCTTTGCAGCTGCTGTTCCTATGTTTGTTATCAGAGGAATGTCTGTTTTATTCAAAACAGGGGCAGCAGGTTTATTCTTATCAGCTTTAACGGCGGCCCGTTGAGCCGCAAACCGTCTTGCAGCAGCTTTTCTCATATCAGAAGTTATGCGTTTATTGGCAAACCGCAGGTTGGCCTTTTTTATGTTGCTTAGGCTTTCGCTACCCGCAGGTATCGGTTGCACGTAACCCGGGTTAACCTCTGCAAATAAAATCCCTGTTGAAAATATTATCAAAACTATCGCCGCAGCTTTGTTTTCCTTCATAATATTACGCCTCCTATTTATTTTCTCCTGTATTTGGCTGTGAAACAGGTTTGTTTTCTTTGTTTTGTTCCCTGCGAGCCTTGGCGCGTTCTGCCGCGGCTTTTCTCATCTCGGGTGTTACGGGCCTTACTTTTAACCTGTGATGGCTGTGTTTATTGTTTGAATTAGACACCGGCTTTGCGTAACCGGCTGCACTTCCTAAAACCAAAATACTTGCCACTACTAACACCATAAATTTTAAGCTTTTCATTTTATCCTCCACTAAATATTTTTCTTTAAGTTTGCAATTTGCATTTTGCAATTTTTAATCTGCATTGCCGTTTAAAACTTAACCCCGAGGCTCAAAAGCGTTATGCTGCCGAGATCGCCATAAGGGGCATAGGCAGCATCCAGGGTTATATAAAGCGGTTTTTTTCCGTAGTTAGCCTGTTTATAGTCAAGGCCTAAGCCTGCGGTAATACCTTTAGTTCCCGTAATGTCTTTGGTACGGGTATTGTACCCCACGCGGCCGGCAAGAGCTATCATGTCATTTACCTTGAACTTCTTCTCAACACCGGCGTTTGCGAAAACATCGTCGTCATTCGGCATGTTGACGTCAACAGCGCAAAGCCACATCCCGCCCAGGTCACAGCTTGCGCCAAGCTTTACAGTCATGGGAAGAGGGTCTTCCTCGCTGATGAACTTCATCTTGCTTCCCATGTTTACGGCTGCAAGCCCAAGGTTTAATTGATCGTTCATAAACGGGTATTTTAAGCCTAAATCTAATGCCATGGCTGTAGCCGTGTTAGTTATCTTTGAAGATATGTATTTTACCGTTCCGCCTGCTTTCAACTTTCCGAACCCGCGGCCGTAGGACACGCCCGCCATCAAGTCATTAGGCGAAAAATCGCCTATCTCAAGACCTGTTGAGTCCGTCTTTTGTATCTTGCCGTAAGAAAGGTATTTGAGGCCTATTGCAAAGGTGCCGGCTTTTGTTGGAAAAGCCCCTGCTATGAACTGGTATGAGATATCGTCTATCCACATAGCCTGCGTAAACGTCACCTCGTTGTTTCCCATGCCTGCAAGGCCTGCCGGGTTCCAGTATACAGACTCAGCTCCGTCTGTCAGCGCTGTGTATGCTTCACCCAGGCCTTCTGCCCTCGCACCTACCCCCAGCTGCAAAAACTGCGCTGTTGATTTCCCCGCGTTTGAACCGGCTGCAAATACAGTGCTTTGACCTGCTAAAATCACTAAACTTATCATAACCGCTAATACTTTCTTCATTTTACTCCTCCCTTAGATAATTTCGAAAAACCAATTTCGAATCTCGAAAAAAACTACAATACCAAATATCTAAACTACAAAAACTTCAACTTCGTTGTTTATATTTACTTTTGCCTTATTTCTTTTTGTTTTTTTGCCTATTTTTTCGGATTTCTATATTCGAGATTGCCGTTTTGTTACTTTTCTACTGCTATTTTTACCTTCTTTTTCCCTTGAGGGCTGTCTACAAGCATAATATAAACACCGCTTGCTACGGTGCTGTTGCTGTCGTTCTTCCCGTCCCAGGCAGCTTGCCCGTTCGCGCTTGTATAAGAGAGGCTGCGTATCAATTCGCCCAGAATAGAATATATCTTAATATCAGCCTGTAATGGCAGTTTGTCAACGGTCAGGTTCTGAGTGTTAGGATTAAAGGGATTCGGATAAACCTTTATCCCTTCCACATCCGCAGCTGCGACGAGCTGAACTACTGCGAATTTTGAAAAATGGCTTATCTTTGCAACTATCTGGTGCAGGGCCGGGTATACGACGGAAGGAACCGGCACAAACCTTGAATTTGCCGCATCATACCAGGCAAGCACAAGTTTTGATTGATCGAATCCGGCAACTGCCGCATCCGTATAATTTATTATTATTGTTATATCTTTTACCGGCTGCAGTCCCGCGTCATTCGTTATCTCAATACCCAGGACCGTGGTTTTTATAGCTGCCCCGCCTGCTGAAGGAACCGTAGCAGAAGATATTTTTAGAGTAACTGGCACGGGAAATGCATTTTGTGGGATCTCAGTCGTGACTGTATCCCCTCCGTTTATTGTAACTTCCAGGATGCTCGCAGCGTCAGGATTTACTGCGCTGCTGACAAAAGCCGGTTGTATAATGTTAACCTCATACCCATTAAGGCATAGTGCGCCATCGGCGCTGGTTAAGAAGACCTGGCAGCTTCCTAAAGGGGCGCTGCTTGAAATCTCCACATCAGCCATGAAGGTATTAATGCTTGCGACACTCGTGCTTGAGACCTTTATGCCGGGTTTATTGAAATAAATGCCTGTGCCTGAGTGAATGTTTTCGCCTTCTATAACCAGCCTTGCTTTCTGGCTCAGAGATAGAGACCCCGGGGTCATATTAGCTATTACAGGCAACGGCCAGCAAACCCTAAAAGTTTCTGTTTTTGTAGCAGTTAAACCGTCGCTGTTGGTTATAGTAACATCACGAAGCCCAAGAGCCGCGTTTGCCGAAATGGAAATACTTGCTACAGCCTGGGTAAGGCCTGAGACCGTTGTAGTAGTGACTGTAATTCCTGTGCCGCTGAATGAGACCGATGCTCCGCTGCGGATACCCTGGCCTGTGAGTGTTACGTTTAAACTCTGCCCATGCCTGCCCAAAGCGCCGGCTATACTTGAAAGCGCCGGAGCAGGCCAATTAACAGTGAACGCATTGGTTTTTGTCCCGGAAACTCCGTCGCTGTTGGTTACGGTTATATTTCTTGATCCCAAAGACGCATCCGCTGATATCACTATATTTGCCACAGCCAGGGTAAGGCTTGAAACCGTAGTGGTTGTAACCGTAATCCCCGTGCCGCTAAAAGAAACCGCTGCTCCCGGCCGGAAGTTCTGGCCTGTCAGTGTTACAAACAAACTCTCCCCTTGTTTGCCCGAAACCGGGGTTATGCTTGAGATTACAGGATTGGCTCCCAGTACAGTGAAAGCACTGGTTTTAGTAAAGACGCTTGTATCACTGTTTGTTAGGGTAATGTTCCTTGATCCTAAACTTGCGTTTGCTGAGATTACAATACTTGCGGTAGCCTGGGTAGGGCTTGTGACTGTGGTAGTCGTTACGGTAATTCCTGTTCCGCTAAACGAAACTGCCGCTCCGGCGCGGAAGTTTTGTCCGGTAAGCGCTATATTTAAACTTTCCCCCTGTTTTTCTGAGACGGGGGATATGCTTGAAATTACCGGTTCATTTGCTAAAACATTAAAAGCGCCTGTCTTTGTAGTTGAACCGGTATCGCTGTTAGTAAGTGTTATATCGCGTAAACCTATGCTTGCGTTAGCTGCAATGGAAATGCTCACTACCGCCTGGGTAAGGCTTGTCACTGTAGTTGTGGTAACTGTAACACCAGTACCGCTGAACGAAACCGCCGCTCCTGATTGGAAATTCTGGCCGGTAAGGGTTATGTTAACATTCTCCCCTTTTTTGCCTGAATCAGGCACTACACTTGTAATTACCGGCAAAGGCAAGTTCACTTTAAAGGCATCAACTTTAGTAACTGAACCTGCATCGCTGTTTGTTACTGTTATATCACGCAGGCCTAAAGTGGCGTTGGCTGCTATCGAAATATTTGCTACCGCCTGGGTAAGGCTTGAAACAGTTGTGTTGTTAACCGTAATTCCTGTGCCGCTAAAAGCAACTACCGCTCCGGTGTGGAATCCCTGGCCTGTAAGAGTTACATTTAAGGTGTCGCCCTGCCTGCCGGAAATCGGGGCTACCGTAGAAAGCGCCGGCAACGACCACTTGACCTCAAAAGCCCCTGCGTTAGTTATTGTTGCTCCGTCAAGATTGGTTAGAGTTACATCCCTGGCTCCTGCAGAAGCATTAGCCGCGATAGCAATGCTTGCTGCCGCCTGAGTAGCGTTTGTAACTGTAGTAGTAGTAACTGTAATCCCGTCGCCGCTAAAAGCTAAAGATGCTCCAGAGCGGAAGTTTTGGCCTGTTATTGTAATGTTTAAGCTTTCCCCTTGTTTGGCTAACACCGGGGCCACCGTTGAAATCGCCGGGGCCGGTAATATTACATTAAGAGCCCCTGTTTTGGTAGAAGTGCGGTTATCGCTGTTGGTAATCGTTATATTCCGTAAACCCAGATTTGCATTTGATGCCACTGAAATGTTTGTTATTATTTGATTAAGGCTTGAGACCGTTGTGTTGTTAACAGTAATTCCCGTGCCGCTAAAACTAACCGCCGCTCCGGTATGGAAACCCTGGCCTGTAAGCGTTACGTTCAGAGTTTGCCCCTGCGAGCCTATAGACGGCGCTATAGAGTTAATTACCGGAGTTGACCAACTGACTGTAAAAGCACCTGTCTTTATTCCTGCCCCACCGTCACTGTTAGTTATGGTTATATCTCTTACACCGGCAGCTGCGTCAGCTGCTAATGTAATGTTTGCCACCGCCTGGTACAGGCTTGAAACTGTGGTATTGTTTACCGTAATTCCCGTGCCGCTAAAACTGGCTACCGCTCCGGTATGAAAACCCTGGCCTGTAAGCGTCACATCTGTGGTCTGCCCCTGTTCTTTTAAGGCCGGATACACTGATGAAATTACCGGAGTTGACCATTTGACTGTAAAAGCGCCGGCAGCTGTCTTTGAAAATCCGTCACTGTTAGTTATGGTTACATCTCTTTGGCCTATGGCCGCAAAGGTTGATATTGTTATGTTTGCCACCGCTTCATTAAGGTTTGTAATCGAGGTATTATTGACTGTTATGCCTGTGCCGCTAAAATTTACAGCTGCGCCTGCATGGAAACTGTCGCCGGAAAGAGCCACATTTACGTTTTGGCCCTGGTTGCCCGAAACAGGCGCTATGCCTGCGATAACGGGCGAGGACCATCTAACAGTGAAAGCGCCTGTATTCTTTACATAAGCTCCATCGCTGTTGGTTAATGTTATATCCCTTAGGCCCGCAGCTGAAGTTGTTGATATTGTAATATTTGCCACGGCCTGGGTAAGGCTTGTGACAGCTGTATTATTAACTGTAATTCCCGTGCCGCTAAAACTGGCCGCTGCTCCGGTATGAAAATTCTGGCCTGTAAGCGTTACATTTAAAGTATCGCCCTGCTGGCCTGAGTTTACTGATATAGATGTAAGCGTGGGTGTAGACCATCTGACCGCAAAAGAGGAGGCCTTTGTTCCTGAACCGCCGTCTAAATTGGTTATGGTTACATCGCCAAAGCCTGCGGGCGCATCCGCTGCCATTGTAATACTTGCTACCGCCTGGTAAGGGTTTGTAACAGTGGTTGTAGTAACTGTTATTCCTGTTCCGCTGAAACTTGCCGCTGCTCCGCTCTGGATGCCGCGTCCTGATATAGTTACATTTATATTTTCTCCCTGATACCCAAAAGACGGTGATAAGGCTGTAACTAAAGGAGTTGACCAGTTAACAGTAAAAGCAGCCGCGTTTGAATCATACCCGGCGTCTAAGTTTGTCAGCACTGCGTTGCGCGTGCCTTTGGCTGCAAAAGTTGAGATGGAAATATTCGCTGTTACCTGTGTGTCATTTTGGAATGTTACCGAGTTGGTTGTTATGCCAGACCCCAGAGAAAACTGCGCACCGCTAAAGAAGCTAATGCCGTTCACCGTAACATCAATCGTCTGGCCCTGCCTGCCCTGTACAGGAGAAATAGAATAAACTGTGGGCAATAAGCCGTTGTATTTAATTGTTAAAAAATCATTGTTCAGGTTATTATAACTTGAGCCTGTTACATAGATATTGTTTAAAGAATCGGTTGTTACCGCATAACCGTCATCGAACAGGTCCGCGGAATAAGCCTTTAATGCCACGGTTTGAAGAAAGTTGTCATATTTAAGGGTGATAAGCTCTTCCCCGCCTCCAGCTGTATTGCCGTAACCTGTAACTACAACATTGCCGGAGGTATCAACCGCCACACCCTGTGCCCAGGCATTAAAGCCGCTTGAATAAGTAGTAGATGAAACAACTGCAAGCGCGTTAGTGTATTTTACTGTAAAAAAATCGCTTAAAGTACCGTTAGAACTGCTTCCTGTCACGAAAACATTTCCTGCAGTATCAATGGCAACTCCGCTGGCGATGTCATCAAACCCGCTATCGTACGGCTGTGAAGCTGAAAGCGATGCCAGGTTATTTGTGTATTTAAGCGTAACATAATCATTATTTGTTCCATTAAATGTATAGCCTGTAACAAATATATTGCCCGCTGTGTCGCTGGCTATCGAAGTAGGGTAACTATCCGCTCCCGGGCTGTAGGCTATGTTGGCAAGCGGAGAAAGGCTGTTACTATATTTTATAGTGTAAAAACCATAGTTCAGGCCGTCAAAAACATACCCCGTTACGAAAACATTATTTGAGGGGTCAGTGGTTATACCAAATGCCGTATCATCCAGGCCGCTGTCATATACAGTAGAGGAAACAAATTGCAGATTATTATTGTATTTTACTGTAAGGTAATCGTAGTCAAGGCCGTTAAATGTATAACCTGTTACAAAAACATTGCCTGCTGTATCTATGGCTTCCCCGATAACAAAATCATCTCCGCCTGTATTAAAGGTAGCTGAAGAGATTACCTGCAGGTTGCTGTTGTACTTTATAATGAAATAATCGCTGTTAGCGGCGCTATTGGTGACAGAGCCTGCCACAAAGATATTTCCTGACGCATCCACCTTAACCCCGTAAGCATCATCGTAGTCACCTCCGTTATAGCCCGCTTTTGTAATTTGAATAAGCGAACCTGCTGCATTTGCGCCGGTTTTGAGCCCGCACAACAACCCTGCTAAAAATAATGACATTAAAACTCCTCTTGCTAATGCTGACGTTTTCATGGTTCATCCTCCTGATGGGTTACGGCTAAATTTAATTGCCGCTTTTTATTTTTGATTTCAATGTTGGTATCATTTTAGCACGTCTTTAAAAATTGATGAATTAGCTGCTTCTACTGTTTATGCGCCTGTTTCCGCTTTTACGTCGAACCATCGACAATGCTCGATTATGTTTAGAGCTTTGCTATTTCAAACTGTATCTTTCAAATTAGCTGCTTTAGGTCACACCCTACTTTAAGGGATCAGACAACTGTATTTCAAAGTTCTATTTCTCAGCCAAATTACTTATTGTGTTTATAGTTTAGCAGGATAAGACTAAATGATGAAGTAGCTGTTTCGCCTGTTTATGCGCTTTTTTCCACTTTGAAAAAATAGTTTTATTTCCGACGAGGCAGTGCGCATGAATTAAGATGTCATTCCTGCGCAAGCAGGAATCAAGCATTACGGGGTAAACTCAAGGAGGAATCTACAACTTCCTTAGACCTGGGATAAAGGCCTTCGGAATGACAAAGATGAAAAAAGGATTTGATGTTTAGGATTTTATCTTGGGGTTTAAATCTTGCAGGTTTTGTAGTTCAGCAGGTCATTAATGGCGCGGTTGGTTTTTTCGATTTTGTTTTCAATCTGCGTTATATGTTTTATTAAAGTGGGGTCATTGCAGCGTTTTGCTATATTATAGCTTGCAAGCTGAATCACATTAAGATGGTTGCGCAGTTCATGCACGGTTTTAGCGGTGTACGGGTCAATTTCAGCGGTTTGCCTTTTTCTTTGGCTTTTCATTTTTTCTTTCATTTTTTTTCTTTCCTTTTATTTGCGGCGTTTTTTTCTGGCGGAATTCGCTCGGCGTACATTTGGCCGCCATTTTAAAGGTCTTTATAAATGACCCTGTGTTTTCATAACCGAGTTTATAGGCTATCTCATCAACATTGTATTCTGAATTTTCAAGCCACTCTTTTGCCTTTTCTATCTTATTGTTGATCCTGTACTCATTGAAACCTATATTAAGGACATCTTTAAAAAGCCTGCTTAAGTATTTCGGGCTTACAGCTATCGCGCTTGCGGCATCGCTCAGGCAGACTTTTTTGTCGAAATTCTTTTCAAGAAAACGCCTTACCCTTTCAACCTTGGATTTTTTACCGCCGCCCGGGATACAGTTTTCTCCAAGGCGCGACAACAGGAAACTTTCCACCATTTGTAGTTTGTTCTTATCGAAAGGCTTTTCAATAAAATCATCCACTTTCCCGCGGAGCGCTTCTACCGCCACATTCACAGAAGCGGAACCAGTCAGGATAATTATACCCGCACCGGGCGCTACCTTCTTAATAGTAGCAACAACCTCTGTCCCGCGTTTGCCGGGCATCATAACGTCAAGGAGCACAAGGTCTATCTCATGAGGTTTTTTAAGGATATCTAAAGCTTCCTGGGTGTTTGAAGCCTCGATTATATTGTAATCGCAAAAATAATCTTTCAGCTCTTCCCTGAACTCCTGCTCGTCATCTACGATTAGAATAGTATAAGACAAATTTATTCTCCCTTTACCTAACTAAAGTTTGGTCGCGCCTATAAACCTTGTTCAATATATTTTCCATAGACAGAGGATAGTCCGTATATCCCTTTTCCTCGCCTGTATAGTAAGTTTCCGGGTCAGGGGTATTTAAATCTAACTTGTTTTTGAACCTGAACGGGAGATCAGGATTTGCAAGAAAAAGCTGCCCGAAAGAGACCATGTCACAAGCTTCTTTTTTGATAGCCACATTCGCAGTTTCCAGGCTGTATCCGCCGTTTAAAATTAAGGCTCCGGTAAAAACCTTTCTAATTTTAGGCGCTATTCTTCTTTCATCCGGAACTCTGGGCGTTCTTCCTCCGAGGGATTCGATTAAATGGATGTAGCCGATCCCAAGAGAATTTAATTCTTTTGAAAGATAAGTGAACGTCCTTGCCGGGTTTGAATCCGACATCGAACGTAATATATTATGAGGGGATACCCTGTACCCTACCCGGCCTGCGCCCCATACTCCAGCTACGGCCTCGGCGACTTCAAGAGGCAGGCGTGCGCGGTTCATAAGATTCCCCCCGTATTTATCTGTCCTTGTGTTTGAGCCGTCCCTTAAGAACTCATCCAAGAGATAACCATTTGCCCCGTGTATCTCAACGCCGTCAAAACCCGCTTCTTTTGCGTTCTCTGCGCCTTTTTTAAACTGTTCTATAATAGCCGGTATTTCGTCCGTTTCAAGGGCTCTCGGTACCCCTAATTTCTTTCGGCCTAAAGGCGTTAATATCTCCCCGTCAACATCAAGGGCCGAGGGAGCCACGGGCAGTTCACCGTTGTGAAAATCGGGATGAGAAACGCGGCCGACATGCCACAGTTGCAGGAATATCCTGCCGCCTTCCCTGTGGACAGCTTCCGTCACTTTTTTCCAGCCGGCCACCTGTTCTTTTGAGTATATGCCCGGCGTGCGGATATACCCTTTGCCCTGCGGGCTTACCTGCGAACCCTCGCTGATTATGAGGCCGGCAGAAGCTCTTTCCGCATAATATACCTCTGCCAGGGGGTTAGGCACGTCTCCTTCAACGGCACGCGAGCGCGTCATAGGCGCCATAGCCATCCGGTTTAAAAGCTCAATATCCCCCAGAACAAATTTAGAAAATATATCCATAGTTTATTATTTCATATTTAATTATTATATACTATTGCTTAATTCCCATTTTTGCTGATTTAAACTCCCTCATATTTGCCGCGTCCCGCCCTGGCGGGACTTACCCCTGAACCTGCTGAATGGGTTTGTTCACGCGCCAGTGTGTCTAATTAAACTGGTTATGCTTGAAATGCTGCTTTCTTTAAGAAAGGCACCCAGGGGAAATCCCTGTTTTCCTTCCAGGTTTTTTGGCTCTGTAAAAACCCTGAACACGCTGTCTCTTGAAGCGTTTATCACCCGCACTAGAACATTGACGTTTCCCGCAGCCCTGTTTTCTTCTGACACTTTAGTTCTTCCGCATATTGGCATTTTCTTCCTCCTCCGGCTGGATTCCCGCTAAAACCCTGCGGGAATGACAACCTTTTTAACTTTCATATTTTTCATCTAATTTTTGGCAGTATCCTGTTTTTACGTTGATACTGCGCTCATTTCAAGCTGGCAGCAGCCTCTTTAAAAGCTTTAATAAGGTCATTGTATTCCTCTTCTGCTTCTATACCGTAACTTTTGAGCGTTTCTATCTCTTTTAAAGTTGCCTGAATATAAGCTTCACCCATATATTCCCGCGCCTGTGGAAATTTCGGCCTGATTTTAAGCGCTTTCCAGTAATCGTCTATGGCTTCGTTTATCATTCCGAGTTTACGTTCGCTGTGCGCAAGCATGTTCAGTATGTCCGGGTTTTTCTTGTCTTTTTTAAGCGCCTGTTTAAAATAATCAAATGCTGTTTCATTATCGCCAGCCTTATCTGCGGCTACTCCTTTGTCATACAATGACATTGCTGTTTCCGGAGCATCTCTTTTCTCTTCTATTGGCCAGTTTGAAGACGGGCCTGAGCCTGCGCTCATCAGCATTACCGTAGCGTCAAAAAGAAGCAGTACTGTTACAATTACAAGGCTGATACTTTTTCTTGTATTCATTTATGCCCCCTATTCATATTCATTTTCATCCACGCCGTAGCTTTTTAATGCTTTTATCTCTTTTATGGTCGCGATAGTATAACTGGCTGTATATTCGTCAACTTCAGGGAACCGATGCTTAAGTATAATTGCTTTCCAAAAATCATCTACGGCCTCATTCAACATACCGAGTTTCCGTTCGCTGTGAGCTAGCATATTAATTATCCGGGTGTTTTCATCATCTTTCATCAATGCTTTTTTGAAATAATAAAGCGCTCTTTTGCTGTCTCCTGCTTTATCAGCAACCATTCCCTTCTCATATAACGACATAGCGGTTTCAAAAACCACGTTCGATTTTTTTGCTGACATATTTGATGATGTGGCTGAAGTTACGCTAAAAACCGTTACAACCGATTTAGAAAGAAGAAGTAGTGCTACAATTAAAATCGTTATTTTTTCTTTTGTGTTCATTTTATTATTTTATTTAAATTTGAAATTTGCTCCCAGGTTCCTTAAACTGGTTTGGCTGCACTATAATCCTACAAAAGATGCTTGAGCTAAGCAATCGGAGAATTCTTGTTTTTCCTGACTTTTTTCTATTTAGGCTTTGTGTAATTTACGAAGGAAGCTTAAGGAAGGATATTTCTTAATTTGCAGCTAGGACAAGGATTTGGCTTATATTTTAGTGCGTCTAAATCAGCTATGATTTACTTTTCCAAAGGATAATTATTTCTTTGCCAATCTATAATGCCGTTTTTTAGATCTATAACATATTTAAATCCGAGCTTTTTCATCATATTTAAAGCTTGAGAAGACCTATTCCCTGAGCGGCAGTAAACTAAATATTTCTTTGTTTTATCCAGGCTATCAAGCTTTGTTCTAAAATCATCCGCGTAAAAATCAATGTTCCTGGAGCCTTTGAGATGTCCGCTTTCATACTCTTGAGGGGTCCTTATATCAAGGATAACTGTATTCTTGCTGTTTTTTTCTATCTCGGCTTTGAATTCTTTAGCAGAAATAGACTTATAACTTGCCTGAGCCGCCAAGCCAGGGCAACTTAAAAAAGCTATAACCGCTGTCATAGTTACCAACATAAACTTGATTTTTTTTAATTTCATCTGAACCTCCTTTATCCAGCCTTGGATTGAAAACCTTATTTATGTTTTATTTCTTTTTTCTTCCAGATGAAGTATACGGCAGGGTAAACCAGTAGTTCCATCAAAAACGATGTAAATATGCCGCCTACCATCGGTGCGGCTATTCGTTTCATGACGTCAGCACCTATCTCGTGCGACTGCGCCCACATTATGGGAAGAAGGCCCATGAAAAGAACCATCGCGGTCATCATTTTTGGCCTTATTCTTTTTACAGCCCCGTGGTGCACGGCTGCTTTCAGGTCTTCAACGGTTTTTAACAGGCCTTTCTTTTTCATTTCATTATGCGACAGGTCAAGGTATAAAAGCATGAATATCCCGGTTTCGGCGTCCACGCCAAGCAAGGCGATTATACCTGACCACACTCCGATGGAAAGGTTATAGCCTAAAAGAACGAGTATCCATACCGCGCCTATTAAAGAAAACGGCACAGCAAGAAGTATTATGAACGTCTTTGTATAGGACCTGGTGCTTAAATACAAAAGTAGGAATATTATAAAAAGAGTAAGAGGAACCACAACTTTCATTCGCTCTTTAACCCTTTCCATGTACTCGTACTGTCCGCTGAACTCAATGGAATAGCCTGAAGGAAGCGAAACTTCTTTATATATCATAGCCTTGGTCTCGTCCACATAGCTGCCGAGGTCTCTGCCTGTAACGTCAACGTAAACGTACCCCGTCAGCCTGCCGTTCTCATCCCTTATCATGCCCGGGCCTGACTCTATTTTAAGCTCGGCAAGTTGTGACAGGGGTATCTGAGCCCCTTGCGGGGTCGGAATGAACATCCTGTTTATCTTTTCTATATCGTTCCTGAGCTCTCTTGGGTAGCGGACATTTACCGGGAACCTTTCCCTGCCTTCAACGGTCTGGGTAACGTTTTCCCCGCCTATAGCCGCTATAATGTTCGTTCCTACCTCTTCCACCGAAAGCCCGTACCTTGCTATCGCTTCCCTGTTAAGGTTAAAGTTAATAAAGTAGCCGCCGCTGGTTCGTTCAGCGAATGCGCTCCTTGTCCCTTTTACCATAGACAAGTGAGATTCAATTTCTTTGCCTATTTTTTCTATGGTTGCAAGGTCATCGCCGTATATTTTTATGCCTATCGGGGTCCTTAAGCCTGTGGTAAGCATGTCTATCCTTCCTTTTATCGGCATAGTCCAGGCGTTTACGACCCCGGGGAGTTTAAGCTTCTCGTCCATTTCGGAGATAAGCTCTTCCCAGCTTATCGTATCCGGCCATATAAACCTGAAAGGAAACTCCATAAAACCCGGCAAAAAACTGTACCATCTGTCCTTATGCCGCCACTCGTTCTGCGGTTTTAGAAGCACTGTAGTTTCCATCATTGAAAGCGGGGCAGGGTCAGTGGAAGTATCCGCCCTGCCTGCTTTTCCAAAGACACTCGTAACTTCCGGGAATGATTTAAGAAGCTTGTCCTGGGCTGCAAGAAGTTCTTCCGCCTGGGCTATCGATATTCCGGGCAGAGTAGTAGGCATATAAAGAATAGAGCCTTCGTTAAGAGGCGGCATGAACTCTTTTCCAAGCATAAAAAAAGCCGGCAGCGTAAGTATAAAAGCAATAACCGCGCCAGCTATAACTTTATACGGATGCCTTAGCACTGCGTCAACTATAGGCCCGTAAACTTTAAAAAGGAACCTTGATATCGGGTGCTGTTCTTCCGAATGAACTTTTCCTACAAGAAGCGTATTGGTTATTGACGCAAGCCATACAGGTTTAAAATCATAATTCTTAAGCCGCGTAAAGAGCATCCTTATCGCAGGGTCAAGGGTTATCGCAAGGATAGCTGCAAAAAACATCGCAAAGTTCTTGGTGAAAGCAAGCGGTTTAAAAAGCCTTCCTTCTATGCCTTCAAGAGAAAAAATAGGTATAAAAGCAACGGCTATTACTATAAGCGAAAAAAACGACGGCCTTGCAACTTCCTTTATCGCATTTAATAAGACCGTATGATAATCGCCTTTCCTTCCTTCTTCCTGCCAGCGGGCGAGTTCCTTGTGAGCGTTTTCCACAACTACTATCGCAGCATCAACCATGGCACCTATGGCAATGGCTATGCCGCCAAGAGACATCACGTTCGAGGTAAGTTTCATATAATGCATGGGGATAAAAGCAAACAGTACCGCAATCGGGAGCGTAATTATGGGTATTACAGCTGATGGAAAGTGCAGAAGGAATATCAGGATTATCAAAGAAACAACGAGCATTTCTTCGGTAAGTTTTTTCTTCAATGTATCGACAGCCCTGTTTATAAGCTCCGAGCGGTCGTAAACAGGAACTACCTTTACGCCTTCAGGAAGCTGTATCTGGGACAGCCTTTCTTTTATAAGCTTTATCGTATTAAGCGCGTTTTCGCTGTGGCGCATCACTACTATGCCGCCCACAACTTCGCCTCTTCCGTCAAGCTCGGTAACTCCCCTTCTTATTTCAGGGCCTATCTCGACTTTCGCGACATTTTTTATTTTAACCGGAACACCGTTAGAAACTTTTAAAACCGCCTCTTCTATGTCTTCTTTCTTAGTAATATAGCCTTTTACTGTAAGCATGTACTCAGTGCCGGAAAACTCTATCAGCCTTGCTCCGGTCTCCTGGTTAGAGCTTTTAACAGCGCTTACCACGCTTGAAAGTGGTATCTTGTACTGAAGCAATGCGTTGGGGTCAACGATAACCTGGTACTGTTTTACATACCCGCCGATGGACGCGACCTCAGAAACGCCTTTTACGGACTGAATAGCATATTTCAGGTGCCAGTCCTGGAAAGTCCTCAACTCTTCAAGAGAATGTTTGCCGGACTCGTCAACAAGGGCATACTGGTATATCCAGCCAACTCCGGTGGCGTCCGGCCCCATCTCAACTGTGGCTTCCTTCGGCAAAGCCTGCGTGACCTTGGAAAGGTATTCAAGCACGCGTGAGCGCGCCCAGTAGATATCTGTCCCGTCTTCAAATATAACGTAAACATAAGAAAACCCGTAATCGGAAAAAGCCCTGATATCGCGGACCTTGGGCGCGCCAAGAAGAGCTGAAACAATAGGGTATGCCACCTGGTTTTCAATCACCTGCGGCGGCTTGTCCCACTTGGTATAAATTATCACCTGTGTATCTGACAGGTCAGGTATCGCGTCAAGCGGTATATTCTTGATAGACCACACTGACCACGCTATCATAAAGATAACGCCGATGAACACAAACACCTTATTCTTAGCCGACCAGTCAATAATTTTTTCTATCAAGTTAAACTCCATAAAACCTTGTCATGAGTCGTGGGTAGTGTGTATTGAGTCACTGACCCAAGACTCATGACCCAGGACACAAGACATTTTTAATGTTTATGTTCCATTCCTTCATTGGCGTTGCTCTGGTTACTATTGCCTCTTAGCTGGGACTCGGAATCGAGCATGAAGTTGCCGTTTGTTACTACCAGGTCGCCGGATTTAAGGCCTTGTTTTATCTCTATGGAATCGTCGCCGGTAAAACCTGTCGCTACGTCGCGCGGCTCGTATTCTCCGTTTCCGAAATCTATGTATACTACTTTTCGCAGGCCAGTGTTTATCACGGCTGATTTAGGGACTCCAAGCGCACCGCCTTTAGAGGTCTTTATTTCAATATTTACGAACATCTCAAGTTTAAGGAGGTTTCCGGTATTGTCTATAATTATCCTTGCTTTAGCTGACCTCGTCTCTGAATTAAGCGCAGGTTCTACAAACATTACTTTTCCGTGGAACCTGGTTGAAGGGTAGGAATCGCTCAGTGCCACTATATCTTTCCCGGGCTTTACCGCTTCAAGGTCGTTTTCGTAAACATCCGCGAATATCCAGGCTTTATCGCCGGGATAAAGGAGCGATTTGTCGGGCTGGCCCAGCGTTTCAAGGATTTTAATGTCGCTCTCAGTATAGCCAAGCAGGGTAAGCCGGAACTTTGCAGCATCAAGTATATCGTTCTGGCTGTTCGCCTGCCGGTTCTTGAAGGTTAAAACATATTCCTGCTGGGCAAGGTAAAGGTCGTTGTCATAAGCTACTCTTGCAGGAAGGCTCACGGTCTTATTTATCTGCCTGTAGCGTGCAGGCTCGCTTTTAAGGCCAAGCAGTTTCCCGGTATTCTCGCCGACAGTTATCCTGTCGCCTTCTTTTTTGTAAACAGGGACCAAATCCATGTTGCATACGGGGCATTGCCCCTTTTCTTTATCCTTTACCTGCGGATGCATAGGGCATGTCCAGTATGATATTTCTTTTTGGGCCCCTGCAGCTTTCGATTCTGTGCCAGCCTTCATGTCATCATGGCCTTCATGGGTTACCATAATGCCGAGCTTTTTTTCAAAATCTGTCGAACAGTCAGGGCAACATAGAAAATATGTTTTGCCCTTGTAATCTATCGCCATTGTTTCTTTTTTAATATTGAAGACATTGCTTGTTACAGGACATATTGCCTGCAACCCTATTTCCGATGTTTTGACAGGGCGCACTTTGTATCCTGAACCGTCCGCTCCGGGTGTGTTTGTCTTTTTTGAACAGGAAGCAAAAAATATTATTGGTAAAATTCCCATCGCTATCAAAACCAAAATTACTACTTTAGCTTTCATTTTGAGCTCCTATCGGAATATTGTCATATGTCATTGCTTAAAAACCTTGTTGTGAGTCATGTGTCATGAGTTGTGAGCCACAAACTCAAGACGCAAGACCCACGACTCACGACTCATGACTCACGACTCATGACTCACGACTCATGACCCAAGACGATTTTATTTCTTTTCCGACCCACGACTCACGACTCATGACCCAAGACAAGACTTTAAAATTCTTTGCCTGCTATGGCTTCAAGGTTTGCAAGGTTTTCCTGGTATTGAACCTGTAACTTATAGTAATCAAGTTTAACCTCAAGGTAAGACCTTGAAATATCAAGGAATTCAATAAAGCTGACATCCTTCGTGCTTGCCTGGGTCTGCGCAACGCTGAGCATCTGTTCGGATTTAGGGATAATGCTGTCTTTATACCGTTCAAGAAGGCGCCTGTCTGTTTCAAGCTTTGAAAACAACTCTTTTGCTTTTGATAGAGCAGTTAATTCAATGTTTCTTTTATCTGCCTGCGCTGCATCATAATTGTAACCGCTTTGTTTTACTTGAGAGCTCTGCTGCCAAAACCATAACGGGAGGGTAAACCCCAGCATCAAATCGCTTCCGTTGGGTTTATCATTCAGGGTTTTCTTCCTGTATAAAACGTCAAAGTCCGGCAGGTAATCAAGTTTCGCAAGCTCGTTTAAAGCTGTTTCTTTTGAAACAGCGGAGCCGGCTTTTCCGATTTCAGGGTTATTTAATCGCACCAGCGATTTTACTTCAGCCCAGGATTTTTGAAGGTAACCTGTTGGCGGTTCGGCAGGGTTTTCAACTGTTTCATCTGAATCTTTGTTTATTATACTGTTTATTTGCGACCTTACGGTTTGCTTTTCCTGTTCCAGGGTTATGGTTAAATTTAAGATTTTTTCGCTTTCCACCTCAGCGCGCAGCGCTTCGGCCTGGGAGGCTTTCCCTGTAATATATTTAGACTGGGATATTTTGCTGAAATTCTTCATTATCTCCGCTATCTGGAGGTATGTTTCCATGGATTTGTTTATGTACCAATACCGCCAATAAGCAGCTTTTAGGCCTGCGATTATTTTTAATTCTGCGTTAAGATATTCCCATTTTAAGGCTTCGGCTTCATTGGACGCGGCCTCGCTTTTCAATGAAAGTTTACCGGGAAAAGGTATTAGCTGCGCTATGCCGTACATCTTTTCTTCGGCTTTGTTAAGTTCAAATTTACCTTCGGGAATAGACCACCATTCAAGCGTGAGCTTTGGTTTTTCCCAGGTTTTCTCCGCAAAAGATGCTTGAACAGCTGCCTCGGCCTTTGCCCGTGCGGCTGTAATTTCAGGGTTATTATCTTTAGCTGTTTTGATAAGCGTTTCAAGCGGCACGGCATCGGCGGCAGGCAGCGGTGCTGCAGAAAGGAAAAGAGCAATGGCTATTAAAAAGTGTATTGCAACCTTTTTGAGGCCCATAGGATGGTATTTTACATAATTACAGGTGCTTGTGTCCAATTGGCATGCCCGTTTCATTTTTGCCTAAAAACCTGAAATACTATTGCTGCTTATTTTCAAGGTTCATCCCGCATTCCTGGCATTGTCCGGGTTTGTCCGAGCGCGCTTCCGGATGCATGGGGCAGACATAATTCATCTCAGGCTTCTTCATTTTTTTTGATGTTTTTATTTTCTTCTTTATTTTTTCATTCTGCGCCGCTTTAGATCCGGCTTTACTGCTGCTTTCAGCAGCAAAGCAGTTCCATGTAAAAACAGGGTTTTTTAAAACCACCGGCAAACAAAAGATTAAAACTAAAACTATTATTTTTTTCATAGCGCCTCCTCCTTTTGGGCCAAACTTTTTTATACGCTTTTTTCTTCAACTTCACTGGATTCCCGCTAACTTCATGCGGGAATGACACCCCTTTTTTTTCATATTTTTTCATCTAGTTTTGACACTAATTTTCCTTCCGTTTCATTTTTTATCCTGCTTAATTCCCCGGCCAGTTTGTCAAAGGACTGGTTCCACCCTTCCTTGGCAAGCTTTAACATTTCTCCTTTAGGCATACCGGCATGCTCAAGAACCATATTTGTTTTGCCTTCTACCTCTTCAAATGCCACTGTAATCTGCAATTCTAACGGAAAGCCCTCTCCCAGGCCGTAGTGGGAGGCAGGGACAACGTTGCCTTTTTCATCCGCAAAAGAATCAGTCATAACAAGCCGCTCCGGCTTTATAATCTCCTTATACACCCCGGTACTCCAGAAATCTTTGCCTTCCGGGCTGCGCATGCAAAAGAGGTATTTGCCCTCGGCGCGCAGGTCTACATTAATGAAAGGAGCTGTAAAATCTTTCGGCCCCCACCATTTTTTTAAGTATTCCGGTTCTGTCCAGGCTTTCCAAACTAACTCACGCGGCGCATCGAAAACATGCACTAGCCTTAATTCTTTTCTGGTTTTAGTTTTAGCAACCATGATCTTCCCTCCTTAATAAATTTCCCGCTTCCTGCGGAAAGTTTACGGATAACTGTTTTAATCTTAGCAATAATTACAAGGTTTGATAATGTGGAGTTTGCCTTTTTGGCTGACTTTTATCTACCAGCAGCATGCAGTTTGCATTTATTTTCTTTATCAGTGATTTTTAATTTTTAAAAATTTTAATATTTCTTTCAAAAAATAAGGCAGGTCGTAGGGGTTTCTTGAAGTGATAAGGTTATTGTCTACTACTACCTCCTTATTAATAAACTCTGCCCCGGCATTTACCATATCGTCTTTTATAGCAAAGAATCCAGTTGCTTTTTTTCCTTTAAGCACGCCTGAGGATACAAGCACCCAGCCGCCGTGGCAGATAGCAGCGGTTAGCTTGCCCTTAGTAAACATATTAGCAACAAATTCATTTACCTCAGCGTACCTCCTCAGGATATCCGGAGCATAACCGCCTGGTATAAGAACACCGCCAAATTCGTTGGGATTAATATGTATTATTGAGCCGTCTACTTTTACAGGATAGCCTTCCTTGCTTTTATATTCTTCTTTTCGCCCTGTTCCTATGAAAACGGCTTCTATATTTTCCTCTTTTAGCCGCAGAAACGGGTACCAAACCTCAAGCGTCTGATAATTGTCCTCAACTAGTATAGCTATTTTGTTCATAAAAACCTCCTACCTATGCTAATTTCGAAACTTCAATTTTTATCCCAGCAATTTTTGCAGTTTATCAAGGGTTTTGGAAAGGTCAAGCATTTGTTTGAACATGCCTTTCCATGGGTCTCCCTTTTTGCCTATCCTGCCAGGAACAGTATGGATATTGAATTCAAGCGGGTTAAGCTTTGTATTGACCTCATCCCAGCCGAGAGGCGTGGAAACAGGAGCTCCTTCTCTTGGACGCAATGAATAGGGCGCTGCCATCGTAGCACCAAAAGTGTTTTGCAAATAATCAAGATATACAAGCCCTTTTCGTTTTTCGGGCACCCGCTCAAGGCTGACTGTTTTCGGTAAACGCCGTTTAACTACCATATTAATAAGGTGAGCGAAATTTTTTGCCTGGTCAAATCCGTAAACAGGCAGGATTGGAATATAGATATGCATGCCTTTTGACCCGGACGTCTTACAAAACCCCGGTGCCCCTATCTGGTCCAGAACCTCTTTAGTAGCAAGGACAGCTTCTACAACTTCAGAAAACGGCACCTCTACAGGGTCAAAATCGAGCACAACGTAATCGGGTTTATCAAGCTTCCCTGCTACGGAGTTCCATACGTTTATTTCGATACATCCCAGGTTTGCAAGAAATATAAGTGTATCTCTTTCCTGGCAGAGAAGGTATGTTATATCCCCGCCTTCCGATACCTTCATTGTTTCTGCCCACTCTGGAGCCAGGCGCTCCATATCTTTTTGAAAAAAATTCTTCCCCGTAATTCCGTTAGGATGGCGGTTAAGAGACTGGGGCCGGCCTTTGAGGTAAGGCAGGATAATATCAGCCAGGCGCCAGTAATATTCTATTACATCCTTTTTAGTCAACCCTTCCTTAGGCCAGAAAACTTTGTCCAGGTTAGTCAAAACTACTTTTGTATCTATGAATTGTTTTTTTGTGCTCAAACCTTCATTTTCCTCGAGGACAACCCTGGACGGATCTTTATCATCGCGCAGGCCCAGGACTATCGGCTGCCTCATCATACCGTCCTTAGTCCATTCTCTGAATTTTACCTCAACTATAAGTTCTGGTTTCACCCAGGTAACCGGCATATTGGTTTTTGGCTTGTGCTCGAACGGGCATAATTTTGTTATAAGGGGTTTTAGTTTGGCATACATTTCCTTCAAGCCTTCTTCATCAAATCCGCCGCCCGCATGCCCGGCAAACTTAAGTTTCCCGTCTTTGTATACGCCAAGCACCAGGGCGCCGAAATATTTCCGTGAAGAACGCCCTTCGGTAAAACCGCAGATAACCGCTTCCTGACGTTTCTGTGTTTTTATCTTAAGCCAATCCCGCGAGCGGGCTCCGGCAAGGTAAGGGCTGTCGAGTTTTTTTGCTATTATGCCTTCTAAACCGTTTTGTTCTGCCGCATGATAAAACCCTGTACCTTTTGTTTCGACATGCCCGCTCAACCGCACCGTTCCGGATACAGGCAGTATCTTTGAAAGTATTTCTTTTCTGCGCACAAGAGGCAGGGCACGCAGGTCGTATGAGCCTAGATAAAGGCAATCAAAAACATAATAAATTATCGTTCCTTTTTGGTTCTTTATATAATCCTGAAGCATCCCGAAATCACTTCGCCCCTCTCTATCAACAGCCACGACCTCTCCGTCAAAAATGGCATTGAACCGCGCTCCTTTAAAAGCCTCGGCTATAGCCGGGAACGTATCGTTATAAACTTTAGCGTTCCTCGAGTACAGGGTTACTTTTTCGTTATCAATTCTTGCTATACACCGGTACCCGTCCCACTTGACCTCAAATGCCCAGCCGCCGCGGTCAAAAGGCGCATCGCTCAGGGTAGCAAGCATAGGCTCGACAAAAGCCGGCATAGGGCTTTTTAACGCTCCCTTAAAATCAATTCCGGTAACCTTTAGCCCGGCGGGTTTATACTGAGGCTCTGGTTTTTCATTAGCTATATCTTCAAGTGTTTTTCCTGAACGCGCCGAAGTGTCGCTAAGGGTTTGCGCTTTTGCGTATTCATCGGCTTTTTTGATTATCAGCCACTGGTTTTCACGGTTTTTTAACCGTATAAGATAAAATTCGCCGTGCAGTTTTTTTCCTTCAAGCCTTATGCTCACGTGGCCTTTACTTAAAGCCCTGGCCAGGCGCCTTTCCATTGCCGGGCGTGAGGAAGGCATGTTAGTGCCGACAGGAGTATAAGTTCCTTCATCCCAGATTATAACCTCGCCTGCCCCATAATTGCCTTTGGGGATACGCCCCTCGAAATCCTTGTACTCGAACGGGTGGTCCTCTACAAGTATAGCAAGGTGTTTCTCGCCCGGATTATTCGTTATCCCTTTCGGCACTGCCCAGCTTTTGAGCACGCCGTGGTGCTCAAGGCGCAGGTCATAATGAAGCCGCGTTGCGCGGTGCTTGTGCACGACAAAACGAAACCCCTCTGTCTTTCGCACTAAAGCGGGAGGTTCCGGGGTTTTTGCAAAATTCCTTTTTTTGCGGTATTCTTTTAATATCATATAGCTCCGGTTATTTAGCTGCTAAACTTTTTTTAAGTTTCTCTAAGATGTCGGAAGCTGCGGTCTCTTGAGGCGTTTCCTTTTCAACATGTATTGTCTTGCCGTGTTTTTTTGTTTCAATGATACGTTTAAGCTGTTCTATGTAATTATCCTTGAACTGTTCAGGCCTGAAATGGCCTTTATGCTTATTAATAAGTTCAAGCGCCAGTTCTTTCTGATTGCGCGGTATATCCGCGTTTTTTGGGAGGTCCAGCCCGGACGTTTTCTTTAAGGTACTGGCAAACCGCATGACTATGAGCATTATCACTTCGTGGTCGGCTTTAAGAAGCGCCAGGTGTTCGCGGTCTTTTAAAACGAACCTGCCGATCCCCACCATTCCGGATTCCTGAAGCGCAGAACGGAAAAGAGCGTAGGCCGCATGAGATCTTTTTTCCGGTTCAAGAAAATAGGGTTTCTCGATATACTTAAAATCCACCTCTCTTTCGTTTACAAACAATTCAATTGCGATTGTGTATGTTTTCTTTACAGCTGCCTTTTGAAAATCCTCTTCTTTAAGCACTACATAATCGCCTTTTTCGTACTCGTACCCGCGCACGATGTCTCCTAAGGGCACTTCCTGGCCGTCCCTGCGGCAGACTTTCTTATACTGGATAGGGCACATGTCGTCTTTCCTGAGATAATGCATCGAATAGGTATCGGTTTTTACAGCTGTCTGTATCTTGATGGGTATGTTGACCAATCCGAAATTTACCAGCCCTGACCATAATGCACGCATAGTTTTTGCCCCTCTTATATGGATTTAGCTGAGCTTGTATATATCTTACCTATGTAGAAAAAATAGACAATTGTTTTTTTGCTATTTCTGCTGTTTTATTTCTACTCATGCAGGGATTTTAAATAAAAAGTTTTTTTACCAGGGTTTTCATCCAGGGTTTGAACGAACCTCTCAGTATTTTGTCGGAAACAAGTTTATATATTTCGGACTCCGTAGGATAGCAGAAGATAAGGCTTCTTAAATCCGCAGGCCTCAGCTTTTTCTTCACTGCAAGAATGCCTAGGCCAATCATTTCGCTGGCTCTTTCCCCAACCAGAGTTACACCTATAATCTTTTTATTTTTTCCTACAATAAGTTTTATAAAACCTGCCTCATCTTTCTCTGTTTTTGCCCTGTCTGTTTCTCCTAAATCCATCATGGCTGAATAGCCAAAAACCCCCAATGACTTTGCCCACGGTTCGGTGTACCCTACATGTGCAACTTCAGGTTTTGTGTAGGCAGCCCAGGGTACACAGGAATAATCTGCTTTTGACGAAAAAGGGAATATTATGTTGCGCACCACAAGCTCTGCCTGGTACCCTGCCATATGCGTAAACTGGTATAGGCCGGTACTGTCTCCACAGGCATAAATATTTTTTATGTTGGTTCTAAGTTTTTCATCGGCTATTATATAGCCTCTGTTATCCGTCATTACACCAGCTTTGTCCAAATTTAAACCATTGTTATCAGCCGCCCTTCCAAGAGCAAGAAGCAGGCCATCTCCTTTTATTTCTTCCTTTACCCCGTCTTTTTCGGTTATGACTGATACCTCCCCGGCCTTACCTCTAACCTCAACAATCTTTGAAGAGAGCTTTAAGGCAATGCCCTCTGAATGCAGCTTTTTTTCCATAAGAGGGGCAACTTCAGGGTCGTCTTTCGGGAATAAATGAGCAAGCTTGTCTATGACCGTAACTTCCGAACCTAAAGACCTGAAACCCTGGCTTAACTCCAAACCTATAGGCCCGCCGCCTAGCACTATAAGATGTTTCGGTAAAACTTCCAACTCAAATATGTTTTTGTTGGTTAGGTAAGGCACGTCTTTTAATCCCGGGGTTTGGGGCACCAGAGGCACTGAACCTGAAGCTATAACGATATATTTGCCTGTGATAGTTTTTTCGCCTGCTTTAACGGTATGTGCGTCGACAAAACTTGCCTGTGCTTTTATTACATCAACACCCAAAGACTCAAACCTTTCTTTTGAATCATGAGGGGCGATAGAACCTATAACTGAGCTTACTCTCGCTATTACAGTTTTTAAATCTGTTTTCACCCCTCCGGTTGCTATGCCGAATTCTTGTGAGTTCTTAATATCGCCTGCAATACGAGCGCACTTTAAAAACGCCTTGCTCGGGACACAGCCGTCATTAAGGCACTCCCCGCCCATTTTATCTTTCTCAATGAGCGCTGTCTTTGCTCCGAAAGCCGCACATCCCGAGGCAACCGAAAGCCCGGCGCTCCCTGCTCCAATAACAATTACATGGTATTCATAACGCATTATTGCAGGCTCCGTTTTAGAATTTGTTTTGCATATTTTGCAGCCGCGCCTATAAAAACCAAAACAACAACAAGAGCGATTATCCGGCCCGGCTCTACTTTTTTGTTTATGATGGTTTCCACTACAGCATCCGAGCCCACAACGTACAGCACAGTACCGGGCAGCATGCACAGCCAGGACCAGGAAATATATGTCTTAAAGGATATTTTTGTCAGGCCAAAACCATAATTTAATAAGGTGTAGGGGAATAACGGAACCAGCCTTGTTACAGCTACGATAATTTCGCCGTGAGTTTTGACAAGTTCATCGAGTTTTTTAAATTTTTTCTGTTTTTGTACCCAGTGTTCGACAAAATCCCGTGCAAAGTATCTGGCGATAAGAAATGACAGCCCGGAGCCCAGAGTTGAGGCAACGCTTACTATCACTATACCCCAAAATGAGCCAAACAACGCTCCTGCAGCGACCGTGAGCGCTGAACCTGGAAACAAGGCAGTGACAGCAAATGCATAAATGAAGATAAATGCAACCGGGCCCATATATCCGAGCGATTTGATCCAGTCCCGGGCCAGTCCTAAGCTGCTTCCCAAGCCAAGGTAGTGTGACAAAAAAATAAACAGGCCTATGAAAAGGAAAAGAATCAATATCTTTTTAAGGGAGTGGCCTAATGTCCGGGAAGAAACTGTTGAATGATTATTTACCTGTGTGTTGTCTTGCATTCTATTACTGCTTCAATAAAATTTCTCTTACTTTTTCAACTATACGTGATGCTATTTTGCCGGCTTTTTCGGTTTTTTGACCGGCCAAGCTTCCCAGGTAATCTTCTCCTACGGCATTAAACAGTACCAGCTTCTTTTGGTTATCTCTATCAAGAAAAACCTTTACACTGCCCAATCTTTTTTTTGATGCTACAAAGTTCAACACAACGATAGCCCCGTATTTTCTTGCCAGCCCGTTCTTAAGGCTCTTTGTGGCCGTTGAAGCAACAACACAGCCTTCTTTTTTTAGAAGCTCTGTTATTTGAAGAATTACGGCATCATCCGGCCTTGCCTTGTTTGAAACTATCAAGACATTTTTGTTTTGCCTGGAACTGGTTTCTTCTGCTATACTCTGCCCGGAAAGCAGAATAAAACAAAATAATATCAGGAACTCCCGAAACAGCGGTTTGCTGTAAATATATCTCATAACGGCCCTGCGCTTAGCCCTGCAGGATAATTAAAGGCTTCATTTATTTTTGGCGGCCTTTGCCTGTAAAAAACAGACGGGCCGGTTAAAACATCCCAGTTTGTTTCCCAGAACAGTTTTCTGCAGTGTTCTACCGTGCCTCCGCGGCCGTTTTCGGTTTTTTCTTTTATGTCCCTTGGGTTTGCTCCTGTTTCCGCCCAGAAGAGGTTAGCGCCTGCCAAAGCTCCCAGGGTGCATGGTTCATGGGTACAATTCCCGGCCGTTTCCCGGGGAATTCCCAATCGGGTCACTGCCACGATCTTGGCCATACGAAGTTCCGAAATCATTCCGTATTTTGCAAGAGAGGAATTAGGGATAGTTATCCTTCTTGCAGCGCCGCTGTATGCCGGAGCGATTGAAGCGGTGTAGAGTATCATCTCTGCCAGTTCCTCATCTGTATGTTCAGGCCCTATGGGTTCAACACAGGTCCCTACTATCAGCCCTGCTTCCTGAAAGTTTCTTATGCTTTCTTTTCTTTTTTCCGGGCTAAGATTTGTATCCCTGCCTTCCCTTAAACGAAGCGCATGATAAACTCCTGCGTAGCCGCAATCCTTTATCTTTATTGCATTTTTCAGGGTTTGATCCCCCACATTAGCTATCAAGACAGTTTCAGATTTCAAGTTTTTTCTTACTTCCCTTGAAACTTCCAGATACTTAGCCAGCGGATAATCCGCTGTAGCCATTACAAAAATAGCATTCGCTCCGTTAGATTCGAACAACTGAGCAGACTTAATTGCGCTTTCAACGCCGATATTGCTATCTTCCTTGAATATCTCATTTGAAGCTGCAAAAGAGCAAAACTGGCAGTTGCATGCACACCGTGATATATTTAGAGCAAACTGTGCATGGACTTCCGCTTTATTGCCGCTCAGGGCTTTTGCTATCCTGTTTGCTTCATGCATTATCGCATAAGACCCAAGGGAATCTTCAGGCAGGCTGAGCATGAAGGCTAACTCTTCTTTAGTAAAACCTTCTTTGTTTGAGGATTTCTTCAGCAAGTCTTTAATATTCATTTTTTCTCCCTTTAGCGGGCGACACCCCCCCCGTTTTGGATTTTTTAAGTCTTTGCCGTGTAAATTATTTATGCTTCCAGTTTTTCAGGTCTTTAATAGTATCTATGTCATTAAGTTGTTTTAGAAGCAAAGGTTTTGTCTTAGAGGTTTTTAATTTAGCCAGAGTTTGTTTTAAGACTTTATCCGTGCCCCATTTTACTTTAGAAAAAACGTTTTTATAAAACCCTTTTTTATTGAACCCTATCAGGTAATACCCGCCGTCAAAAGCAGGGCCTATCACAATATTGTTTATACTCAATTTTTTAAAAGCTTCATTTATGATTGACACGCACAATTCAGGCACATCGCACCCAATTATTACAACTTTCTTATAACCCTTGTTGAAAGCCGCAAGAAAAGCGTTTTTCATCCTCATGCCGATATCCCTGCCCTTCTGCAATAAGTAATCGTACCGGGCTCCAAGCCACTTTACTGTCTTGTCCTTATCTTTACCGGAATAGCAGGCTATTATCACATCATGGCCGGTTTTTTTAGCAGAGCAAATAGTCTTTTTTGCTAAAATCGAATATACCTCCGAGGCCTCTATGCCACCGATATCCTTTGCCAGCCTTGTCTTTACCTTTCCCGTCTCAGGGTATTTGGTGAAAACAACGATACAGTTTTTTAACTTACTTTTCATAGTAGATGTTATAAAGCCTTTGCGGGCTTATCCCCAGGAAGTACAGAAACCTTATCAGGTGATTTTTTATAGTGTTATAAACAATGCCTTCTTTATGCCATTTCCTTGCGGAAGATACAGCTTTGGAATCAAGCACCTTAACTTTACCGCCATTTTTTTTTATCCTTGCCATAAACTCCGCGTCTTCCATTAACGGGATATTTTTGAAGCCGCCGATTTCATAAAAATAGCTTGTTCTAACAAATATCGCCTGGTCTCCGAAAGGAATCTTTGTCAGCTTTGACCTTAAAGACGCCGTAAGTGAAACAAATCTGAGAAACAGGTTTTTTGAATCAAGTTTTAGGCTGAAAGCGCCTGCTATTACCTGTTGGTCTTTTAATGCATCTGTTATCTTGTCAAAAGCATTTTCAGGAAGTTTTGTATCCGCGTGCAGGAATAGAAGCACATCGCCGTCCGCATGAGAGGCAGCTGCGTTCATCTGTGCTGCGCGGCCTTTTTTTGCTGCAATTTTAAGGAGGTTTGGCAAACCGGTATTAATAGAATCAAGGGTTGATAGTTTTGGGTCGCCGTCTGCTATAATAACCTGGAAATTCGTGCTGCGCGCGGTTTGAAAAAGATTGGCTATAAAATCATTTATAGCAGCTTCCTCTTTATAAACCGGCACGATTACGGAAAACTTTATTGGCATATATATTTTCCCGCGATAGATTTAACTGTGAAAAGATATAATCTTTAACTGCGCCTATTTCTTACTTAAAGATTTTCAGGTACTGGCCGTACCCCTGCTTTTCCATTTCGCTTTTCGGGATAAACTTAAGCGCAGCAGAATTCATGCAATAGCGCAGGCCTGCGGGTTGCGGCCCGTCGTCAAAAACATGCCCTAAATGCGAGTTGGCCTTTCTGCTTCTCACTTCTGTCCTTGCAGAAAATAAACTTCTATCTTCTTTCTTAATGATGTTTTCTTCTGCTATAGGCCTTGTAAAACTCGGCCAGCCGGTTTTTGAATCGTATTTGTCCGTTGAGCTGAAAAGCGGCTCTCCTGAAACTATATCCACATAAATGCCTTCTTCGTGGTTATCCCAGTATTCATTTTTAAACGCAGGTTCTGTTCCGTTTTCCTGCGTGACGCTGTATTGTATGGAAGTAAGCTTCTTCTTCAACTCTTCCTTGCTATAATTTGTTTTATCCAAATTATTACTTTTTTTGCTTCCCCATATTTCCTGGAGGTATTTATCGCGGCCGGAGTTATAGCGGTAGTATTTATAGCGAATGGGGTTTTCTCTGTAGTAATCCTGGTGATAATCTTCAGCGCGGTAAAAAACACCGGCTTTTAGAATTTGCGTAACTACCGGTTTACTGTATATTTTTGACCTGCCAAGGTTGTTTTTTGACTTTTCCGCAAGCGTTTTCTGGCCTTCGTTTTCATAAAATATAGCGGATATGTATTGAGGCCCCCTGTCCACAAACTGGCCGCCTGAATCTGTCGGGTCTATTTGCCGCCAGAAAACATCCAAAAGCTGTTCATAAGTAATTAAAGAAGGGTCATAGGTTATTTCTACGGCTTCGATATGGCCTTTCTCTGCGTAATCTTCATAGGTGGGGTTAACCCCTGTTCCGCCCGTATAGCCGGAAACAACTTTGATAACACCGTTGAGTTTTTCAAAAGGCGGCGTCATGCACCAGAAACACCCGCCGGCAAATAGAGCTTTTTCATATTTCATAACAGCCTCCGCAACTGCTGCAGTTAAAAATAAAATACAGATAACTAATAAGTTACCGGTTAGTTTCATATTTCCTTCTTTTTTTGATTTTGTTAATTTAATTTTAGCACTAAAGGCAGGTTTTTATAATAGGGGAGTTTCCTTTTTAGCTGACTTATTTCTACTAAGCAATTTTAAGATGGATTTGATTACTTGCCGGGAGGAAGGTTTACGGTAACCGTAGTGCTTTTCCTTTTCACTTTATATCGCGTACAGACATACATGTCATCTGAACAGGGGCAGCAAAAACCCTATAAGGCTATATATCATATCCTGCATGAAGATAATTACAGGGTTCAGCATACCGGTGAAAAGCAGGAATATAAGGATAAAAAAACCGTAAGGCTCAAGAGCTGAAAGGTTTTCCTGAGCATCTTCCGGCAGGAGGCTCATAACTATTTTTGAACCGTCAAGAGGCGGTATGGGTATGAGATTGAACGCGCCGAGTATGATGTTTATCTTTGAGAGTATGGGAAGCGCCGCAGCAAGCACCGGGTTTGATGCCACGAAATCAAACTGCAAAAGAAATATCGCTATTATAGCCAGCAGGATGTTAGTAGCACAGCCTGCAAGCGCTACTACGAACAAGCCCATTCTTGTATTGCTGAAGCTCTCATAATTTACAGGCACAGGTTTTGCCCAGCCAAAACCTGCCACGAAAAGCATAAGAGTGCCGATGGGGTCTAAGTGCGAGGCCGGGTTTAGAGTAAGCCTGCCGTGGCGGTAGGCCGTATCGTCGCCGAAAAGATACGCCGCCCAGCCATGCGCTATCTCGTGAAAGATGACAGAATATAAAAGCAGGAAGACAAGCAAAAAAAACATTACCGGATTACTGGCTAAGAGCGATGTCAGTTCCATTTTTTCCTCCTTGATTTTTTGAGCGTGCCCTACTTACTATAATTCTAAATTAATAAAAGTTATTTAGAAACTATGTGACTCCACCATAAGCTGGCTAAATTCCCCTTTTATGTAAACCTTCCTAATTAAAAAAGCTATCCATAGCCATGGATAGCTTGAAGGTTACAAGTGCTTTTTAAAAAGAGATAAAAGTCAGTAAAAGTGCGATTTTGGCTATTTACAACAAAATTAATCATATTATATAATTAACAACATGAATATGAATACCCGTGGTTTTAAAACCGCGGGATAATAAAAAAGGAGGAGAAATGAAAAACTTTGTTTTTAGTTTCATGCTGCCTGCAGTTTTTTTGTGCTTGGCTGTTTGCGTTAAATGCGGATATACAGCAGAGGCTGCGAAAGTAGAAAAATGCCCGGTGCTTGGCGTTAAGATAAACGAAGCTACCAAGGTTTCTTACGAGTACGAAGGCAAGAAGTACGATTTCTGCTGCAAAGAATGCGTTGAAGTATTTAAGAAAAACCCGGATAAATTCATTAAGGAAGGCGAAATTGATGCCGGCAAAACCATATGCCCGGTGCTTGGCGTTAAGATAAATGAAGCTACCAAGGTTTCTTACGAGTACAAAGGAAAGATGTACGATTTCTGCTGCAAAGAGTGCATTGATGTTTTTAAAAAAGACCCTGATAAATTCATTAAGGAAGGCGAAGTTGATACCGGTGGCATGAAGTGCCCTGTCCTTGGCGTTAAGATAAATGAAGCTACTAAGGTTTCTTACGAGTACAAAGGCAAGATGTATGATTTCTGCTGTAAAGAGTGCGTTGACGTATTTAAAAAAGACCCGGATAAATTCATCAAAGAAAGCGAAGTTGATGCCGGTGGCATGAAGTGCCCTGTCCTTGGCGTTAAGATAAATGAAGCTACTAAGATTTCTTATGAACATAAAGGCAAGATGTATGATTTCTGCTGTAAAGAGTGCGTTGACGTATTTAAAAAAGACCCGGATAAGTTCATTAAGGAAGGCGAAGTCGATGCAGGAAGCATGAAGTGCCCTGTACTTGGTGTTAAGATAAACGAAGCTACTAAGATTTCTTATGAGCACAAAGGCAAGATGTATGATTTCTGCTGTAAAGAGTGCGTTGATGTATTTAAGAAAGACCCGGATAAATTCATTAAGGAAGGCGAGGTTAGCGCAGGAGGCATGAAGTGCCCGGTGCTTGGCGTTAAGATAAACGAAGCTACTAAGGTTTCTTACGAGTACAAAGGCAAGATGTACGATTTCTGCTGCAAAGAGTGCGTTGACATTTTCAAAAAAAATCCGGATAAATACATCAGGGAAGGGTCAGTCCCTGTGCCAGGCAAATAGAAAGTTAGTTTCTTCTAATCCCTGGTTTCCGAAATTGCAAGGAGCGAGCGCTATGAATAAAATCTTTAGTTTCACAATTATGTTTTTTTCGGCCATTTCTTTCTATAGCATGGCAACAGCATCGGATTCTTCTTTTTCGCAAGCCGGAGGAGCTGACAAAAGCATAGAAGATTTTTTTGCCCAGCAGCATGCTGCAGTAACCAGAGTTGTAGTAATATACAATGATATCTTATCGCGGCTTGAAAACAAGGAAACCCCGCCTTTAGATGCTTATAGAGAAGCTACCCATATAAGCAGGGATTTTATGCAGAATTTTCATGAAAAAATGGAAGAAAAATATATTTTCAGCCGGTTTAGAAAACCGAGCCGTGAATATGACATAGTGCAGGTTTTAATTCGCCAGCACAGGGCAGGCCATAAGATAGTTAATGGAATGCTTGCCCTTTCAAAGCAGCAAAATCCCGACCCTGACAAACTGGCTGATTCCATCAGGTCATTTATCCAGATATACAGCCCGCACAAAGACGCAGAAGACGAGTTTATCCTTCCTGCTTTCCACCTGGCTTTATCAACTGAAAATTATAAAGAAACGTGGGAAGAGCTAAAAAAGGAAAAACTTAAAAAGTTCGATGATAACTTTAAGGAACTTGGCAACAGTGTGGAGAAGATAGAAAAATCCCTTGAAATAAGCACAGCGAAATGAAGCTCCATGGTCTTACGACCATGGTATCTTCATTTTCTTCGGCGAAATCCCCCGAAGCATCCGCCTACGCTAAACATATTGCCGATAGTCACGGCTATTCGCCGTATCGGCAACATAGCTTCGGCGGATCCCTTCTTCGCATTCATCTGCGGACTTACGTCCGCAGTTTTCTGCGAAGGGGGATAATTTGATTTTCAGGAGTTTTAAAATAAGAAAAAGGCAGCGGTAAAAACCAGCTGCCTTTTTTAGTTCATAAATTAGGGCCTGCTTAAAAATCCAGCAGCCCTTGATTAAGGAGCAATTGTCTCCGGCACTAACTGTAATGCTTCTTTTATAGCTTCATTGATGTTTTCAACGAAAATGAACCTTAAGCCTTCTATTATCTTTTCAGGGATCTCGCCGATATCCGTTTTGTTCCATTTGGGCAAAATAATTACCTTTATCCCTGCTCTTTTTGCGGCTAATACTTTTTCCTTTATACCTCCTACAGGAAGGACATTGCCCTTTAAAGTTATCTCGCCGGTCATGGCGAGGTACGGAGCAACTATCCGGTTGGTCAAAAGTGAAACCAGGGCTACTGCCATAGTAACGCCTGCTGAAGGCCCGTCTTTAGGTATGGCGCCGGCCGGCACATGGATATGTATATCGTTGTTTTCAAAAAAGTTATCGGGAATGTAATATTCGCTTGCATGGGAACGGATAAAACTTAGCGCAGCGTTTGCAGATTCCTTCATTACA
Organism: Candidatus Liberimonas magnetica; assembly: GCA_020523885.1. Classification (NCBI taxonomy): domain Bacteria; kingdom Pseudomonadati; phylum Elusimicrobiota; class Endomicrobiia; order Endomicrobiales; genus Candidatus Liberimonas; species Candidatus Liberimonas magnetica. The sequence goes on from JAJAPY010000006.1 coordinate 164,192, forward strand.
TCGCCGAGCTGGCCTGTCAGGGCAAGCGATTTTTTGCCTGGCATTTTAGAGGCTTCGATAAAAAGAATATCCCCACCTGCCGGTGTCCAGGCAAGGCCTATGGCTACGCCGGGCTGGGTAAGCCTTTCTGCAACTTCCAGCAAGAACCTTTCGGGGCCGAGGTATTTGGCGATGTTATCCTGGTTTATTATTATTTTTTGGCTTGTGCCGTTTACAACCTCAACAGCTACTTTTCTGCAAATAGACGCTAACTCCCTTTCAAAATTACGGAGCCCGGCTTCTCTGGTATATCCATGGATTATCTTAAAAAGGGCTTCATCGGTGAACTCTATTTTATCCTTGCTTATTCCATTTTCCTGCAACTGGCGCAGGATAAGGTATTTCTTTGCTATCATCATTTTCTCTTCATCGGTATACCCAGACAATGTAAGCACTTCCATCCTGTCCCGCAAAGGCGCCGGCACGGTGTCAATTACATTGGCTGTTGCTATGAACATTACATTAGATAGGTCAAAAGGGACATCCAGGTAGTGGTCTGTAAATGAATTATTCTGTTCCGGGTCAAGCACCTCAAGAAGAGCAGAGGCAGGGTCGCCCCTGAAATCCGCTCCTATTTTATCTATTTCATCCATCATAAAAACCGGGTTGTTCGAGCCCGCCCTTTTTATTCCCTGAATGATACGGCCGGGAAGAGCACCTATGTAGGTCCTTCTGTGCCCTCTTATATCCGCTTCATCCCTTATTCCGCCAAGAGAAGCCCTTATAAACTTTCTTCCCATGGCGCGGGCAATGGATTTTCCTAAAGAGGTTTTCCCTACTCCAGGAGGGCCGAGAAAACATAAAATCGGGCCCTTGCTTTCGTTTTTTAGTTTTCTTACTGCCATAAATTCAAGTATCCTTTCTTTTATCTTTTCAAGGTCATAATGGTCTTCATCAAGGACTTCTTTTGCCGCCTTAATGTCAAGGTTATCCGGGGTTTTTATAGCCCAGGGCAGGGAAACAAGCCAGCCCAGATATGTGTGTATAACCGTATACTCAGGCGATACCGGCGATATTTTCGACATCCTGTCCAGTTCATTCAATGCTTCTTTATTTACTTCGCCTGGAAGGTTTGCTTTTTTTATTTTTTTTCTTAACTCTTTTATTTCTTCGCCTGCATCTGACTCCTCGCCTAATTCTTTTTTTATAGCGCTCATCTGTTCCCTTAAGATGTAATCTCTTTGAGTCTTATCCATCTTATTCTGGATATCCGCCTGTATCTTTGAGCTTATTTCTAAAACCTGCAGTTCTTTATTAAGGTAAAGGTTTACTTTTTCAAGCCGTTCCTTTATATCGGCTGTTTCAAGAAACTTTTGCTTTTCTTCAAAAGGAAGGTTTAGCTCAGACACAATAAAATCTGCGATTATCCCTGGATTTTTTATATTTAAAGAAAGAAGGTGCATCTCGCTGCCCAGTTTAGACCCGAATTTAGTGAATCTTTCAAGAATACTAAGTATATTCCTTACTAGCGGCTCAAACTCATCACTTTGTTTTTTTTCAATAACAACAGGAGAGACTATAGCCTTCAAGTAAGGTTCTTTCTGGGTAAATCTTTCAAGTTTTATCCTGGCAAAACCCTGCACCATAATATGCACTGTGCCATCCGTCAACCTTACCATCTTTAATATCCGCACGGCTGTCCCAATTTTATAAAGGTCGTTTTCTGATGGTTCTTCCATGCCTGGGTCGACCTGAGTAGCGACTGCGATCACCTTATCGCCTAATGAAGCGTCATCGACAAGTTTTATGCTGTTTGCTCTTCCAACACTCAAGTTCTCTATACCCGCAGGGAAGACCACAGTGCTTCTTAGAGGAAGCACCGGCAATTCTTCAGGTATCTGTATCTTCCCGGATTTGTCTTCATTTTCAGCCATTTTTATTTCCTTGCCTGCTTAGTTATTTGTTTACTTAACGGGGATAATATAATTTCGAGTATGCCGTCTTCATATTTTGTTTTTACATTTTCAGTTTTGGCCTGGAAAGGCAGCTGTATTACCCTGCGAAAAGAATTATAATTTATTTCCATCTGCTGGTAATAAATAATCTCATTTTTAACCTGTTCCTTCCTTACGCCCTGGATTACCATATCAGTCCCGTCTAATAAAACCTGAACTTCTTTAGGGTCGATTCCGGCTAGCTCGATTTTGACTACCATATATTTCTCGGTTACATAAACATCTGCAAAAGGCCTCCAAACCTCATCAGAAAATGAAACATATGAAAACCCCGGCCCAAAAAGGCCTTTTACTATGATCTGAAGTTCGTTTTCTAAATTTGACATATTTGTCCTTATATCATATTTTAATAATTTTTCTTTCAATCCTGTAACCACCTATGCTTTTTGCTTCACTTGCCGTATCTTGCCATTAAATCCCCTTCTTCCAGGATGTGCCCTTTCATAGCTCTACCTATTTGCTGTTTTGTTATTCCTGGTTTAAGATCAAGCTTCATATCTAAACCATATATTTTAAAAAAATACCTGTGATAAGCTTTAGAGGGGTATGGGCCTGAGTATCCGATGCTGTGAAAATCATTGAATCCCTGTTTACAGCCGTTCTCTAATACATATAAATTAGGGATGCCCTCGTTTAAGCTCATTGTATGTGCGGGTATGTTATACAGCAGCCAATGGACCAATGTGCCGGATGGAGCATCCAGGTCATCCATTATACACACAAAACTTTTTATTCTCTTAGCCCCGCTTTCCCACTCCAATGCAGGGGAAATATCCTCTCCGTCGCAAGTATATTTTATTGGAATTTCACATCCATCTTTAAAAAACGGGCTTGAGACTCTCATCTGCGTTTTAGTTTCCATGCCAGCCTCCTATAATTGTATTTTACAACATAGAACCTTAATTTATAATCGTTTGGTTCTATATTTCACTGATTTTTATCCTCACTTTAAGTGTTACGAAAAATACAAGCTCTTTTCGGTGTCATTTTCGGCATTTTCGGTGATGCTTTTCTGTTTCGGTGTCAGACTTGACTGTCTTGACAATTGCAGCATTTGAGTACAAAGTTGTAACGATATTTTAGCTCTTTTTAATAGTAGACTTGGTAAACAAAAACAGAACCTCAATGAATGAAGTTCTGTCTACAGGTTCGAAAGATTTTAGGGATATTTAGTATTGGATTATCGAGATATTTTTGGCAGGTTTTTATCAAATTTTCAAGTATTTTTGTTGAATTTAAATTACTTGAAATATCAATCAATAATTAATTGGTTACCTGACGTAGCCCATTAGGGTATTTCTTCTTGTTTTCTCATTTATTTTTCAATATAAAATGTTCGAAAAATGAAAGGGCCGGCAAACGCCATTCGAACATGTTTTATTTCAAACAATTGATTGATTTTAAAATGAAATATGCCTTATTTATTTTTCGGACAAATTTTCTTGGAAATACTCCTTATGCCAGTTGAGCTGTGTTCCTGCAGCTTGCAAAGCTGATAAAAGAATAGCCTCCGATACTTCCTGTTTTGTAGCCCCTGCCGCTATAGCATCCTGAATATGATGCTCAGTACAATGCTTACACCTGAATACTGAAGCCACAGCCAACCGAATCAGTTCTTTTGTCTTTGCATCTAAAACAGTTTTTTGTCCGGCTACATTTGAGAAATGGGTGTAGGCCGCCCCGAGCGGAGATTGGCCTAAATACCAGGGTTTGTTTTCTGACATGTTACGCCTCCTGTATAAAATATTTCTTTTTGAACCATAAAGCGACGTTGACCAGCATGACTAAAACAGGGACTTCAACCAAGGGCCCGATGACCGCGGCAAAAGCTGCTCCTGAGTTTATGCCAAATACCGACACAGCCACAGCGATTGCCAGCTCGAAATTATTGCTTGCAGCGGTAAATGACAGGGTGGCTGATTTTTCATAACCAGCATTTGTCTTTTTTCCCATGTAGAAAGATATAAGGAACATAATTACAAAATATATCAGGAGTGGCACAGCTATCCGTACTACATCCAAAGGTATTTTCACAATATATTCACCCTTAAGGGAAAACATGACTACAATTGTAAAGAGAAGCGCAATAAGCGTGATGGGACTAATTCTTGGAATAAATTTAGTATGATACCATTCTTTATCCTTGATCCTGATAAGGGTAAAACGGGTAACAATCCCGGCAATGAATGGTATACCCAGATAGATGAAAACGCTCTTGGCTATTGAAACAATGGTAATATTGACTACCGCTCCTTTAAGCCCGAACCAGCCTGGCAGCACTGTGATAAATACCCAGGCATATACCGAATAAAACAGCACCTGAAATATGGAATTGAATGCCACAAGTCCTGCACAGTATTCCGTACAGCCATAAGCCAGTTCATTCCAGACAATGACCATGGCGATGCAGCGGGCGATGCCTATCATAATTAAGCCAACCATATATTCCGGATAGTTATGCAAGAATATGATTGCGAGCGCGAACATCAAAACCGGCCCTACGATCCAGTTTTGGATCAATGATAAAGCCAGCACTTTTTTATCTCTGAACACATCGCCCAATTCCTCATATTTTACCTTGGCAAGCGGTGGATACATCATAAGTATCAGCCCGATGGCTATTGGAATATTCGTAGTTCCTGACTGAAATTTATTCCAGAAGTTAACGACACCAGGATACAAATATCCCATCGCTACACCAATGCCCATGGCAAGAAATATCCATAGTGTTAAAAAGCGGTCAAGGAATGACAATTTCTTAATTATATTTTCTGGCATTATATTTACCTCATTTAGTTGTTTTTAGTGATGCTCCTCCGGCTGAAACCGGAGGCTCTTTAATAACGCAGCCTAATGTGACTTCATTAATTTGATTTGACGGAATCCCTTTAGGGACGACATCATTTTGCATTCATCCTCCGACAGAAGTCGGAGACGATTGGATTAAGTTTTCCCGGTTCTAATCCTGCGCTCCGTGCTTTAAAACGGTCTCCCCCCAGCTTGTTAAGAAATGCTTCCGCCATCTGGCTCCTTGCGCTATTATGAATATAGACAAACACCACTTTTTTCTTGTCCCTTTTAATCTCCTATTTAACTGCCAGATATACGCCGCCTGCAATGACTAACAGACCACAAACTTTTTTAATTATAAGTCCTGCTTTCGATTTTTCATTCCAATCAAGATAATTCTGTACTGTTTCTGTAAATGTGCCGGCAAATACTATAACAGAGATATGACCTAATGCATACGCCAGAACTAAAGAAACAGAAAAAAGCATATTTGTTTTAGCGACGCTGAAAGCAACCCCCAGTATAGGCATCATGTAAGCAAAGGTGCATGGGCCAAGAGCGAGGCCAAAAAATAGTCCTAACACAAAGGATGCCAGCAATCCCTTTTTGGCAAAAGAAGGCTGGCTGGAGTTATTCAAGAAAGGAAGAGAAACTACGTCAAGTAGGTACAGGCCAACAACAAGGAATATTGCAGCCACCAGGTAATTTCCATAGTTACCTATATCACCCAACATTCTGCCTGACAACCCGGTAATTACCCCAATAGCCCCGATGGTTATAAGTATGCCGCTAGAAAAAAGGAAAGATAAGATGAATGCTCTTTTTGTCGTAACTCTACCCTGGCCGTTTATAAAACCTATTATCAACGGAATGCTGGATAAATGGCATGGGCTTAATAAAATGCTCATAATACCCCAAATAAACGACCCTGTGAGAGCAATTGAAGGCGCGGCGTAAAGCATCCCTGAAAGCCAATTAAACAGTTTCAGTATCATTTACAAACAGCTCCTGTCTTAATTTGTGTACTGCTATTTTTATTCTTTATTGAATTATTATTTTTGGTACTGGCCTTTTTTACTCCCTGTTTTGCCAGCACCTTTTCTATTTCTTCTTTTGGGAAAAACCCTTCGTGCCGGAAAAATTCTTTGCCGTCTTTATCAAGAAAGACCTGGGTAGGGATCGCCCTTATTTTATATTTGTCGGCATATCGGCGGTTTTCTTCTTTCCAGACATCGTAGAATATTATTTTAACCTGATTGGCGTAATCTTTTTCAATTTCAGCCATGACAGGCTGCATTGCTTTACAGGGGACGCAGTTAACGGACCCAAGCTCTACAAAGGTTACTTTAAATTCATTGCTTTCTTGTGTATTAACCTTCCTTTTATTTTCGCCTCCATAAGCGCTTAAACAAAATGATAGAACAAAACCTACTGCCAGCATTTTCTTAATTATATTCATATTCCCTCTCCTTACGAACAGCAGCCGGAACCGCAATTATACCCTCCGGATTTAGGGTTTTCACCGCCAATCCACTTTTTAATCTCATCTTTTGAGGGGATTCTTCCTGCAACAACCACTTTGCCATCAATAGCCAGGGCAGGCGTAGTCATAACACCATAATTTATAATATCATTTATCTTATCTACTTTAACTATCTCAGCCGAAATATTCATTTCTTTAACTACCTCTGATATCAACTCCATAAGCTTCTTGCATTTCTGGCAGCCTGTTCCTAAAACTTCAAATTTCATAAAGCCTCCACTTTATTTAAGAATAAAGTTAAATAAATATCCCGTAAAAACTATACCAATCCCCACTATCCCTGCAAATATAGCTATGAGTTTGGTTTTCATAACAGTTTTCAATATCATAAACTCGGGCAAGGATAGCGCTGTAACAGCCATCATAAAAGCAAGCGTGGTTCCCATAGCAACGCCTTTTTCAGTTAAAGCGCTTACAAGCGGTATTACACCCGCGGCATTTGAATAAAGAGGAATACCAATTAATGTCGCAAAGGGAACCGCATACCATTTATCCGCTCCGGCATATTTAGCAAGAAATCCTACAGGCACATAACCGTGTATCCAGGCTCCTATGCCTACACCTATCAAGATATATGGCCACACTTTATTTAATATGTCCAATGTATAAGACCTCGCATAAGTGATTCTCTCAGGCCAGGACATTGTTGATGAAAACTCTTGTGCGGCAGCTTTACCGGAAAGAGTGATTTCTGTTAACAAATGCTCTACTTTTAGCTTGCCGATTACTATACCGGAAATAATCGCTATAATCAGTCCTGAAATCACATATATAAATGCTATTTTAAAGCCAAATAAACCGAATAGAAGAACTAAAGCCACCTCATTTATCATAGGCGATGACACAAGAAACGAAAAAGTAACACCTAAAGGCACACCCGACCTTATAAAACCTAAAAAAAGAGGTACCGCGCTGCATGAACAGAAAGGGGTTATTATTCCCAGTAATGCCGCAAGGATATTCCCCAGATATTTATTCTTTCTTGAAAGGATAAACCTTATTCTTTCCGGGGGCAGAAAGGATCTTACAACAGCTATGGTAAAGATAATGATTATTAGCAGTAGAAATATCTTTATAGTGTCATAAATAAAGAAATTTACAGCCTTAGCCAGAAGCGTTTCCTGGCTAATATGAAGTATCCTATATGTAACCCAATCTGAAAATGCTTTCAGCATCTATTTCTTACCTCTGTCTGTTGCTTTTACAGTACAGCAGCCGCCCTCTATTTTTATCGCCTTTATGTTTACAAGAGCATCAGCCACCTTTCTTCTTGCAGATTTTACTATACGGGCAAAGGTAGGCCGCGACACCTTCATCTGCCGTGCCGCTTCCTCCTGGTATAATTCTCCAAGATCGGCAAGGCGCAAGGCTTCAAACTCATCGATAGTGACATACACACCCTCGAGTTTGTTTAAAGGTCTGCATTTTGGCCTGAAACAGCGCTCTCCTGGCATGCACTTTATCCATCTTGTTTTTTTAGGGCGCATCATCAACTCCTGTTATGGTCATATGCTCATAACTATTTTACAAATTAGACATAACTTTGTCAAGCAAATAAACAATCGGGTAGGTGGCGGGTGATTAATTCATCCACCGACCTCTCACACCACCGTACGTACCGTTCGGTATACGGCGGTTCATCAAAATTAATATATTAACGAAATGCGTTTCCCGGTAAAGGGCATTTGAAAGCGCAGGACGAAGAGATAAGCAGGTTACGCAAGACGCTGGAACAGAGCTGGCAACTGTTATGACAATGCTTGTGCGGAGTCGTTTTTCCATACGTTAAATACGGAGTTGGTGTATTTTGAGCATTACAGGACAAGAGAGGAGGCAAAGACAAGCTTGTTTGAGTACATTGAAATGTTCTGCAATAGGTTTAGCAGGCATTCTACGCTGGGTTATAAGTCCCCTGCCCTGTTTGAAGAACTGCAGGGCCTAACACAAGCAGCCTAACCATTCCTTGTGTCCACTTTTTCGGGGAAAGATCAACGCCATCCGTACCTGTTTTGAGAATCAATCACAACATACATTTTATTGATATTTCAAAATATTTATCAATATCTTATTGATATTTTGTTGCCTATTTTCTAAGCAGCTTTTCTAATATGTTCTTCCGCTAGATATAGATCCCGAGCAACCTGCAGGTTCATCCAAAATTCTGGAGTTGTTTTTAATACATCACTCAGCAGAATCGCGGTTTCTGCGGTCATATCCCTTTTGCCGTTAATAAGCGTATTAATCCTTTGGATAGAAACTCCCATTTTCTTTGCCAATTCCACCTGGCTTAATTTCATGGGTTCAAGAAATTCCAACAATAGTATTTTGCCCGGATGAACGGGTTTTCTGTTTTTAGGTATCATGTTTTGTACCTCCTAATGGTAGTCTACTATTTGCACTAATTCAACACTACCTTGTGCCCATTTAAATATAATACGATATTGATCATTTATCCTTATGCCATAAAACTCCGATAATTTTCCTTTTAATTTTTCAAATTTGTTTCCCGGAAGCGAAAGAAGGTCTTTTAAGTCATGCGCCGCATTTAACATATCAAGTTTGCGGCAAGCTGTTCCCCAGACAGTGTCCGGGATTCGCCGTGCATCTTTTGTATTATAACCGTTATAGATATCTTCCGTTATTTTATCTTTGAATGATTTAATCATTTTTGTCTTTATTATTATAACACATTAACGCATAATGTGCAAGTATTCATAATAAATTATTTATATTAACACAGTCTATCTTCAAATGAAAAACAGAACCTCAATGAATGAAGTGCTGTCTATGAATAAAATTGGCGGGGCTGACGGGATTTTTTCTCCCCCGTCGCCAGCGCTGCTTCCATTACGAATTCTATCCGTAATGGCCCAACTGCACCTTTGAAACTGGCCGCCTTCGCTTTGTTCCGCCTCTTCAACGGCGCTCACTATTTAGTGGGCACAAATAAAAATCTGCATAACCCCATAATGGGATTCTGCAGATTTTAGTTGGAACGAACCTTGAATCGTTGTAGCTATCCTGCGTTAAAGAAAAACATTACGCTTGATTATACTTTACCTTAAGTGAATCGTTCCGGTGAAAGCCCCAAATTGTCCCCTGCCGGGTCTAAGCCCTAACGTTCTTAAAGACGGGGTCATCCACCGGAACATTAAATTGATTTATATCAAACGGCACATTATTTTTTAGCATAACAAAAGCAGCTCGAAGGAATTTTTCAACGAACTTGATTTTAAGTTTACCCCTTGAAGTTATATCACAGTAATCTTGATTCATCTATTGAAAATATCCGGTCAAAGATGTATAATTCCCGTATGAACAAAGGGGAACAACTCATTAAGAATGTTAACAATTTTGCTAAACCATTTCTAAAATGGGCTGGGGGGAAATCCCAGCTTCTTGATCAGTTTGAATCATTCTTCCCTTCAGAACTGAAAAATACAAAAATATCTTCCTATTATGAACCTTTCTTGGGTGGTGGAGCTGTTTTTCTTTATCTTTCACAAAAATTTTCAATAAAAAATTCATATCTTTTTGATATAAATGAGGAAATCGTTTTGGCTTACAAAGTTATTCAAAAAAATGTTGAAGATCTAATTGAATTTTTGTTCCAATATACAAGAAAATATAAAAAATTATCAGATAGCGCGCAAATGAAATACTTCTATGCAATAAGAGAACACTATAATCAGCAAATGTTTGAAATTAATTTTAAAAAATACTCGGATAAATGGTTTTCTCGCGCTGCGCAGTTAATTTTTATGAATAAAACCTGTTTTAATGGATTATTCCGTGTGAATAGTCAGGGTAAGTTTAATGTGCCATTTGGGCGTTACAAGAATCCGAAAATACTAGATGAAGATAATTTAAGAAAAATATCGAAGTTGCTGCAGTCATCTGAAATTATGGTTTCAGATTTTGAAACAATAAAGTGTAGAAAAGTGGATTCAAATACATTTGTTTATTATGACCCGCCTTATAGGCCGATAAGTAAAACTGCTTCTTTTACGTCATATAGTAAAAATGATTTTAATGAAAAGAGCCAAGAAAGATTAGCTCAAGTATTCAGAGAATTAGATAAAAAAGAAGTTAAACAAATGCTTAGTAATTCAGACCCTAAAAACTTGGATAAGAATGATAACTATTTTGAGCATCTTTACAGTGGTTTTAATATCAATAGAGTAAAAGCCACAAGAATGATTAACTGCAATTCTGAAGCCCGTGGTAAAATAAACGAGCTTATTATCACTAACTATTAATAACTGGACATGTTTTTTATGGGGAGGAACAGGTTGCACGAATTTTTAAGAAACACGGGCTGTATAAATTGTTGGAAGAATATAATATTAATTGGAAAGAAATCATATCAAAAAAGCTTCTGCCTGATGACTCAATCTACGTTATTATAAAAAATACACTATACATCATTGAATGTAAATTTCAAAAGGTTGCTGGTTCAGTTGATGAAAAACTGCAGACATGTGACTTTAAGAAAAAACAATATCAAAAACTATTTTCTCGCGCAAATATTGAAGTTGAGTATGTGTATTTGCTAAGTGATTGGTTTAAAAAGCCAGAATATAAGGATGTTTTGGATTATATAATCAGTGTACGATGCCAGTACTATTTTAGCTACATTCCACTTGACAAACTTGGCTTGCCGGTGCCAAATTAAGTATTTTGAGGTGTCATGCAGAACCTTCCTAAAATGGCCTTCATAAAAGAAGGTGTTTTAAATAAGCCAATAAAGGTATTTCAGGTAAACGACTCCATTATTATTGGCGTTTATAAAGGGGCTTTAAGCAAATATGATATTTTAATAAAATATCGGCAAAAAAGAACTAATGGAAAATGGTCCAATATTAGAACACCTAAACTTGGGATATAAAGAAGAATGAGAAAGAGTACTTCAATAAACAAGCAGTGTAAATTCATTGGACGATACTTATATAAATGATAGCCAAGCATAACACTATTCGATAGGAGTTCATAATGATGATACTGGTCAGAAATCTGGATAAGTTAGTAACACAAGAAAACCTGAAAAAGACTTTTGCCGCATTCGGAGTTGTTCATTTGGTTTCCATTGTAACCGAAGAAGCGTACTCAGGGCCAAGAAGGTTCGGGTTTGTTGAGATGAATGAAGCCGAGGCTCTGGCGGCTATAAAGGCGCTGCATCATATAAAACTTTTTAATGAAATTATCAGGGTAACGAAGGCTAACCCCAAGTTCGGCCCGGATTACTACGCCAAACGTAAAAACCCTCCTGTAATAAAAATAAAGACCGTGATGCCTGCGCCTTTGCCATCCGGCCAAACGGCTCGGCCCGAATTTAAGTTTGGAGCAAGAAGGCGGCCGGCTACGGATAAAAGGGCTTACGCTAACTCTCAGTTCGCTCAAAGAAATACTGTAAGGCCGGAATATAAGCCCGGAGGCGAACGGCCTTATGGCAGGAATACTCAAGCCGCGGGCAGCAGCAGGCCCCACGCACATTTTAAAAAACATGACGGCACAAGGCCCTCTTTTGCTCCCAGGGGCGAGCGCGGTTACGGGTACCGGGGGACAAAGGAAAGTGCGGGATTTCCAAAACGCGACTCTGCAGGATTTGAACATAAACCTCTCGGAGAACGGCCTTACGACAGGAACACCTCGGCAGGGAACAGCAGGACGTACGGGCATTTCCAAAAACGGGACAGCAAGCCGGGTTTTTCGCCCAGTAGAAAACACAGTTACGGTTACCATGGGTCAAATGAAGGAGTCCGGAGCGGAACCGGTTTTCAAAAACACGATTCCGCAAAACCGGAACATAAAACCCGAAGCGAACGTACCTACGGCAGGAACAGCGCCGGAGCCTTAGATAAGATGCCTGGATATTATAAAAGTAAAGCCAGAAAGTTCGGCCCCTCATTGTTTAGCGGAAAAGCCAGACCGAAGTAGATAAGAGTAATGTAAAAGGGGACTTTGGGGACGTAGTTAGGTAATACGGTATTCATTTTCATGAGCGATTTTTCTTCCCCTTACTATCGCCTCGCTTATTGAAGATTTTGTTATCCCAAAATATCCGGCAAGCTCAACTCCTGAAATCCCTAATTCTTTGTTTCCCCAGTATGCTATCAAACTTCTAGCCTGCGACAACTTGCTTCTTCTGCTTTCTCGTTTTATATCCTTTTCATCTATGCCAAGCAACTTACATACAGTTTTTACCAACCGGTTTATTTCCCATCCTTCTTTTTTCAGCCTTTCTTTTCGTTCCATCTCCTCATCTGCTTGTTTTAAAGTTGTACTAACAAATTCCCCATCACCTAATATCCGCTCATCGGCTATCCATTTCTCTTTTGATCGTCTTAAATTTAACACCTCTTTCCATCCGCCTGCACTCCTTATCAATCCACCTCCAGTTAAATCTTCACGCTTTGAATTGCCTTTTGCTTCTGCCACAAACTCCTCATATCTTCTCATAGCATCCAATTTATTTTTACCAAAATATTCAAGTATCTCATCTCTACTCTGCCATTCTGCTTTATTCTTATTCATCAATACCGAATGCCCGCTCCATTTGTAATCCCCTAACCCAGACATATCCCTAACTAGCCTTGCTCTTAATGCATTTAAATGTACATACCTTACCAATTCTAATAAGTAACTATCCTCCTGGCATAATATTGACTTATACCTTCCCTGATATAAATAGCCGCTCCGTTTATATTTCTTATTAAAATACAGCGCATATCCCGTGAGTATTTTTCTCATTAAGTCACTTAACGGCCTTTTGCCAGTTCTTATTATTAAATGAAAATGGTTGGGCATTAAGGCCCAACCATAGCACTTGTGTCCGGTTTCTTTTAGTCCTCCGGATACCCTGTTTAGAAACTCTTTTCTATCTAAATCATCTTTAAATATTTCTTTGCGTTCTATCCCTCTCTGTATAACGTGATATATGCCGCCTTCTACGTTTATCCTTCCTTGTCTAGGCATAGCTTTATATTATCATTTGCTGCCACCCTTGTCAATACCTTATTACCTAACTACGTCCCATAAGTTCTTATTTTCTAACTACGTCCCATAAGTTCTTATTTTTTGTTAAATATGCAAATAAAAAAACAACAGATTCCCGCCACACTACCGGCGGACAGGCTACTCTGTTGCTTTCGTCCACTTAGGGGTCGATTTCATGATTTACTATTATTTATTGATAATTCAATGTGTTTTTAAAATAAATGGTGGCTGACGGGATTTTTTCTTCCCCCGTCGCTTCGCGACTCCTCCGAAACCGGCCGGTCTCGCTGACGCCCCGCTAAAGCGGGGCTTTTCTGCCTTTGGGCAGCGCTTCGACTCGGCTTCAAATCCCTTTGTAAGCATACCTCTCCAATTAAAAAAGCACTCACAGGGAGTGCTTTTTTAATTGGGGTCCCCGAGTAAACGCCATCCGTACCTGTTTCGAGAACCAATTACAGCGAGATTATTGTTGATATTTCAACAATATTATCATAAAGATATCATTGTCATTTTACTGTTAAAATATAAGCTGGATTTGTATTCTTTATTTTATTTTCTCAACGATCTGATGGCAGGCCTGTTTTAACTCATCTGCTGTCATTGCTTTCTCGTCTATGGATTGTAATATCTCTCCAGTTTCAACGTTTACTAATGAAACAATAATATAATAAGTATCCATAAGTTTTGATAAAGAACCTATTAGAACAACTTTCACGTTAAGTATTTTTCCCATTTTAACCGCGCATTCTTGACTAGTGCATCCTGAAGTCTGAAATTTTTGCTCTGCCAGGATCATTTCCATATTTGCCCTTTCAAGTATATTGAATCTCCTGCTTGAAACGAGTTCTCCCCTAATAAAATCCGTTACAATAGAAGCATCGGCTGCTGAAGTGTTTTTAGCTGTAAATTCAGAAACAGCTATATTAATGCCTCTAGCCAGTTTTTTGACAGGCTGAAGAGGTTCTTCCTTCTTTGGTACAACTTCTTTTACTTTTTCTCTACCAAAACAATAGTTTAAGCTAGCCCTCTGTGTTAGTCCAAGGTCAGCGTAGTTTGAAGCAGCATAATCAATATCAAAATCTCCCATTCTTACCCCTAAACCATAGGTCAGCCCGCCAAATTCGTCATTTAATGCATACCCGAGCCTTAAAAAAAGGAAATTGGATACCGGTATTTCACCGCCTACTGCACAATTATCTTTTTGCATATTTGTCTGCGAAACATAATCAAATAAAAGGCTTAAGTTTTTATAAGAGCATGCCATACCATACCTTAAAGTCTGGGGCAGGTCGTAACTTCCAAGCTTACCCGCAAGGTTAAGCTCTGATACACCAAAGCTTAAACTGCGAAACTTATAGATCAGACCCGCATCATAAGTTGTAACGGCATTTGAATAACTGCCTATCTCTTCTTTATAATATTTTGCCGTACCACCAAATGAAAAGTTATCGATCTTATATGCTACTGAAAAAGGAATTACAGTGCCGTCATATTTGAATTTCCTTCCTGTATCATTGCCAAAGGAATCAAAGATAGGCTCATCTTTCGCTCCTATCATGGCAGGAGCTATATTAAAAGAAAAATGCTTTCCCGGGATAGTTACTGCGGCTTGATTCCCTGAGATATCCAGAATATAGTTCTGGTACAAAAAAGAAGTTATTGGATATTCAATAAAAGATATACCTGCAGGGTTATAATATACACCGAATGGATCATCGGCAAGTGCGGTAAAGCAATCAGCCATACCTCCAGCCCTGGCAGATGTTGGTAATTCAATAAATATCCCCGCAGTCTGGTCTGAGGAATATACATATTTAACAAACAACGTCATAAACAACAAAATAATGGCTGATATTCTTAATAGTCTCATTGTTCTAAATTATTGAACTCCTATTTTCCTTGTTTCGGAGCCGCCGGGATACTTGAAATAGAGCATATACATTCCTGGAGGGACAACTTTCCCGCTTTCATTCTTACCATCCCAGTTCCACTGGTAACTACCTGCCGTATAGCTTGTATTATCAATCGCACTTCTTACCAACCTGCGTTTAAGGTCGTATATTTTAATAGTTACCCCGCCTGATTGTGGCACATTAAATCCTACTTTACACACACCTCCACTTGAAGGGCTGAACAAGTTATCTCCAAGCGTTGTTTGCTTGTCTGGCTGAGGTTTAGCCTGAATTGTCGCAAGAAGCGATAAATAAACATTTGTTGTCTGATTGTTGCTCACCACAACCCCTGTTTGGGTTGTGGTCTGATAATCGGTTTTAGAAACATTTATATCATACGCACCTACTGATAGAGAAAAACTATAAGTCCCAAGAGAATCACTCTGTTCCATATCTATTAAATTGTTGTTTTGAGTTATTCTTATTACTGCATTTACTACAGGTGTTCCGTTACATTGAACATTACATGTAAGAGTTCCTATCTTAGCTACAACAGATTGAGCAAGCGAAAAACTGGCGCTTGCGGTCTGGCTTGCAGTAACAGAAATCCCTTTCTGCGTTGCTGTTTGGTATCCTGCCTTTGTAACAGTTATATCGTAATTTCCAGCTCCGAGAGAAAAATTGTATTTACCCAGAGAGTCAGAATACTGTTCGTCAACCAGGGTGCTTCCCAGGTAAACTTTTATCAATGCATTTGTGAGAGCTGAACCGTCAGAAGAAGTTATAGTACAGGAGAGGGTTCCTGTCTGGGCTGAAGAAACAGCGGTTAAATAAAAATTGACCGTAGCAGTTGAACCATTTGTCACACTGTATCCATTTTTTATAAGTGCTTGATATCCTGACATAGAAGCCTTTACATCATAAGTACCTGTTCCTATAGTTATTGAATAATTACCGTTTGTGTCTGTAAGTATACTTGATTTTGTTACTCCTGATTGTGAAACTTCTATAAGTGCCCCGGAAATAATTGTTGTACCATCCGCTTTGGTTGTGTTACCTGCGATGATCCCCTTTTGCCCTTGAGATATCTGAACAAGGGAGATATTGACCGCAACAGTTGACCCATTCGTAACATAATAACCAGTTTTAGTCTGTGATTGATAACCTGTCAAAGTAGCTCTTACATCATAAGTACCTGATGCGACCGGAATTGAATAATTCCCGGTTGCGTTAGTTGTTGCGTTTGATTTAACCACATTGGATTGAAGTATTTCTATAAGCACCGACGAAATTGCTGTTGTACCGTCAGACTTTGTGACCTTACCGGCAAGGGTGCCTGTTCCTGGGATATTGTTGCTCATAACAAGAACTTGAACCGGCGTTGTCCTGTTTGTTGTATCACCAAGCCCTAATTCGCCGAAGCTGCTTGCACCCCAGGCCCAGAGTGTTCCATCTGTCTTTATAGCTAAGGTATGTCTATAACCGCCAGATACAGATGACCAATTAGTGACAGTTCCAACTTGTGTAGGTGTAGCTCTTAGTGTTGTATCTCCTAACCCTAACTCGCCAGAATTGTTATTTCCGGTTGCCCAGAGCGTGCCGTCGGCCTTTATTGCCATACTATAATTCCCGCCGAGTCCGTTACCATCGCTTGAAACATTTGCCCAATTAGCGGCAGTTCCTACCTGAGCAGGAATAGCTCTTTGTATTTTATCTCCAAGCCCTAATCCGCCATAAAGGTTATATCCCCAGGCCCAGAGGGTCCCATCAGTCAAAATACCTAATGCGTGATTCCACCCACAGGAGATTGATGCCCAGTTATTGGCAAGCCCCAATTGAGTCGGTATATACCTCGCGCCTGTATCTCCAAGACCTAACTCATTCTCGTTATTAAATCCCCATACCCAGAGAGTATTGTCTGTTCTTGTTGCCATGCTGAACGCATTACCACCTGAAACAGATGACCAATTCGCCGCCGTGCCGACCTTTGTTAATACATATCTAGCAACGATATCATTTAGCCCCAACTGCCCCCAATTATTAAGCCCACAGGACCAAAGAGTGCCGTCATTCTTTATCGCCAGTGTCCTTGCATAACCGGCATAAACTGTGGCCCAGTCGGCAGTCGTGCCGACCTGTGTGGGGACGTATCTGTCGTTTGTATCACTCAACCCTAATTGACCATAATAGTTGCTGCCCCAAGCCCAGAGAGAACCGTCACTCTTTATTGCAACGGTAAAGTCTTCGTTTCCGTTTGTATCGCCGCGGCCATTACAGGAAACTATAAACCAGTTTGTATCTGTACCAACCCGTGTAGGAGTGCGTCTGTCATTTTTGTCGCCCAACCCTAACTGGCCGTTGGAATTATTACCCCAGGCCCAAAGTGAACCGTCTGTCATTATGCCCAACGTGTATGAAGAACCACATGAAATGTTTGCCCATGTTTGAGCGCCAGATGCATACAGAGCTAAATTAACTGTAGTAGTCAGTCCTTCATTTATCTTCTGGTTTGGTATTGTCTGGGGAATATACCCGCTTAACGATATACGCACATTGTATATGCCCGTGGAAAGAGTTAGAGAATAATGTCCCGAGGAATCGGTAGTAGAAGAGGATTTCATCACGTTTGTCTGTAGAGCCGTAACAAGCGCACCTGAAACCGCTGTTATACCGTCTGAATTGGTTACATTTCCTGAAATAATTCCGGTTGGCTGGTAATAAACTTTTCTTATACGATTATTAGCAGAGTCACCTATATACACATTTCCCGCCACATCAACCGCTATTTCTTGAGGGAAATTAATATGAGCTGAAGTGGCATTGCCTCCGTCTCCTGAAAAACCTGCTGTTCCGTCTCCGGCAATAGTTGATATTAGGCCTGAAGAGACTTTTCTTATTCTTTGATTATAATAGTCCGCTATGTACACATTACCTGAAACATCAACCGCTACCCCCCAGGGAACATTCAACTCAGCTGAAGTGGCGCTATCTCCGTCTCCTAAATATGCGGCTGTTCCATTCCCTGCAATAGTTGTAATTATCCCTGATGTGACTTTTCTAATTCTTCTATTCCCCATATCAGCGATATAAACATTACCTGATGCGTCAACCGCTACATGAGTAGGATTCCAAAGTTTAGCTGAAGTGGCATTGCCACCGTCTCCTGAATAACCGAATACACCGGTTCCGGCAAAAGTTGATATTATACCTGAAGTGACTTTCCTAATTTTTTGATTATTGTACTCTGCTATATAGACATTCCCTGAAGCATCAACAGCTACACCCCAAGGCTGATTAAGTGCAGATGAAGCGGCACTGCCTCCGTCTCCTGAAAAATCGGCTGTTCCAGTTCCTGCTATAGTTGATATGTTGCCTGAAGCATCTACTTTCCTTATAACATTATTACCAAAATCAGCGATATAAACATTCCCTGAAGCATCAACCGCTATTCCTTGAGGATTCTTAAGTTTAGCTGAAGTGGCACTGCTGCCGTCTCCCGAATAACCCGCGACTCCGGTTCCATCACCGGCAATAGTAGATATTATGCCTGATGGAGATATTTTCCTTACTACACTATTAGCATTGTCAGAGAAATAAATATTCCCAGCTGCATCAACCGCCACCCCCCTAGGATCATACAGCTTAGCCGCTGTGGCGCTGCCTCCATCTCCCGAATATCCCGGATCTCCGTTTCCAGCTACAGTTGTAATGGCATAGTAGCCTCCATAAACAGAACTAATGGATGTTGCAAATAAAATGATAATTGTAAATAATAATTTCTTAATTATGGCCATATATTCTTAAAAATAAAATCCACATCGAACTTAATCAATGTGGATATATTATGTAATGCACAAGTAACGGATTTAACCCATATATACATATTTAAATTTTAACTCTTTGAACAGAATAAGTCAATTCACGTTCACTAGATGCTTAACAAATAAATTAAACGATCAAATCTTTACGATATGCAGTTGTCAAGTTGTACTTTATAATTGCATAATTAAGTTCGCCGATATATCTCTCACACACAATCTCCATACAAATAAAAAACAGAACTTCAATGAATGAAGTTCTGTCTATGGGTAAAATTGGGGTGGCTGACGGGATTTCTCCTCACCCAGCCGCTTCGCGGCTTCCTTCTTCGCCGGGCACCCTCGCTTCATCCCGCCTAGGCGGGTGCTTCGGGTTGCCTTCAAATCCCGTTATCAAACAATAAAGAAACCTGCGCAATGCCGCAAGGGCACTTCGCAGGTTTTTTAAGGGTCCCCAACTGGACGCCATCCGTACCTGTTTTTTAGACATATAAATCATTAATATTACTGATTATTCAATAACTTTATCAGTTCTGTAAAACGATCATAAATATCTTGCCTCACATCTTCAACAAACATATCAGCACCATTTTCATTTTCTACCAACAGGCAGCCTTTGCTTGTTTTACTTCCAAAATACTTTCCTATATTTTCAACTAATTTAGGCAAATCCGCATCCTTTTTAGAATAGTTTAATATATCCTTTATAACTGCATCGATATCAGGTGAGTATCTTAAGACAAAATAGGCGTAATATAAATCCTTTGCTATTTTCTGTTCGCTATCTCTTTGGATAAAAGTCTTGCATTTATGATATAAGAAAGCTGATGGTTTTGCGCAATTTAATTTATACAAAGCGCCTCTTTTATCCTTAACATCGACTACTATCTTGTTATTGAGCAAAAAAGCAAAATTATCAAGTTTGTTAAGATATATTTCTCTGCCTAAATACTTCTCTACGGATTTTATATTAATATCTTGGGCAGCAATAAAATCAATAGGGATTATTTTATCCTTGTATAATACAATCGGATATAATTTTCCTATTTTCAAGTGCCTTTCTGAATATCCCATGGCAGACAATTTCTTAAATATTGTATCTCTATGTGAATGTTCGACATCACTACTGACACCAAAATCTATGTCAATTGTTGTCACTATCTTAGCATTGATGTTCTTCCATAGATACTTAGTGTAGACATACGGTAGCCAACCACCGACAAGTGTTAGCCCGCCAAGGTAGCTTTCTAAATCACCAAGAACTTCATAAAACATATTTTCCGCTTTTTCAAAATTAAGCAAGTTGCTTTCCTTTTTCTTCAACAGTTTTTTTAAGATATTCGGCATGTTCTCGCCCGCGCGGTTGGTAGTGATATAAATCAAGATACAGCTGAAGGTTAGAAACTACTGGGCAACCATTTATCATTTGGTTATTAAAATATGCACTGCTTTTATAAAATGGCCGTATTATGTGAACATTGCCACCCTTGACCAATTCTTTCAAATCAAGTTTTTGCCTTATATCAAGAATATCTTTTTCCCATTTGTCAGTTCTTAAATATAAATACACATCATCAGATTTAACATAAGATGTTATAAGATTTGCTCCGGCATGAAGAGTTATCGCATAGCTATTTTTATCTAAATATTTTTTTATCTTAGAAAGTACGTTTCTATCGCTTGAATAATAGGTATGTATTTCATTCATCCCAAAATCATACTCTTTGACCCAATCCTCAAGCAGCTTTTTTTTATTAGTCAAAATAGTATAGCTATCAGGCCCCTTTTTCTCCCTTTCAACATATCCAAGCTTATCCATTGCGGCAAAAACACCTTGAGCCAACCCTATGCTTATTAATTTCTTCTTAACAAAATCTCTTACAACCCATTCCTTTTTGGGTTCAAGAAGCATGCATCTTGCTATTACGCTTGCCTTATCCGAAAACACATTCCTGTATCTTATATGAATCGTCACAATGTTCACCTCATGCCTTATGTTCACTCTATTGTGAACATTATATATGTTTATTTTTTGTTTGTCCAGTATTTAATATATTTACACCCTTATTTTCTCCAATATTAATAATATTTCGATTTAGTATCGAGTAGGAGGTAAGGGATTAACTCCCTTACCGACCTCTCACACCACCGTACGTACCGTTCGGTATACGGCGGTTCATCAAAATTAATATATTGACGAAAGTTGTTTCGTTAAGCTCTTAAACCCAAATCCTTCAAGTACCTCATTGCTTAAAGATGATGATAAAACAACGCTACCGGCTAAATGCCAGTAGCTTTTCCTTGTGTTAGCGAATTCCCATGCTTTGAAGTTATTAATACCCAGCCTGACAAGATTGTCATGCTTTGTTTTAATCTTCTTCCACTGTTTCCAGTAGCACATTCTTATTCGCCTCCTTATCCAAGAATCAAGGTCACGAACTTTCATATTCATGTCAGCTATATGAAAATAATTAACCCAG